>JBFKGB010000021.1:0-17575 GCA_041633535.1 Euzebya sp.
GTGGTCCTCGTCGTGGTGGTGTCCTGCCCACCACAACGAGGACCATCGCTCTGGGTTACGGCACTTAAGCTGAGAGTGGCCGAGAGGAACGCGAGGGTGCGGGACCACGAGATGGCCGCGGCGTCGGGGTCGTAGGTCCCCAACCGGTCCTCGTCGTTGAAGAACGCGTGGCCCGTACCGCCGTAGACGTTGATGGCGGCCGTACCGCCTGCCTCGCGGATGGCGGCGCCCATCGCCAACGCCTTGGTGGGCGGGGCGAAGTCGTCGGTCTCGGCGTAGTGACCGAGGACCGGCGCGGTGATGGCCGAGAAGTCCGGCTGGCTCTGCAGCACCCCGTAGTAGGGGATGGCCGCGCCGATGCGGTCGCCCTGCTGCGCGGCGAGCTGGATGACGAAGCCGCCGCCCATGCAGTAGCCGACCGCCCCGACCTTGTCGCCCGTGACGGCGTCGTGGCCCAGCAGGAAGTCCACCGCACCGCCCAGGTCCCGGGCGGCGTCGGCCTCGGGGAGGCTCGACATCATCTGGCCCGCCTCGTCCGCATCGTGCGTCGTGCGGCCGCCGTACAGGTCCGGGGCCAGGGCCACGTAGCCCTGCTGGGCGAACCGGTCACAGATGTCGGCGATGTGGTCGGTCAGCCCCCACCACTCCTGGATGACGATCAGCCCCGGGCCAGACCCTGAGTCAGGCACCGCCAGGTAGCCGTGGGCGGTGTGGGAGTTGGAGGGGAACTCGACGTTCTGGTGTGGTGTCTGGTCGGCCATCGTGGCGGCTCCTGGGTGGTCGTGGGACGGTTGCGTGGGCAACCTACCCCGCTGTCAGGCGACCAGACCCCAGTACGGCTGCCCCCGGTACCCCGCGACCGCCGGGAACGAGCCGATGACGCGGTCCTCCAGGCGGGTCCCCTCGGCCACGGCCACCAGGTCGGCGCTGGTGACGGTCCCGGCGACGTAGCCCGCCAACGCCTCCGCGAACGCCCGCACGTGCAGCGGGAATGCCGCGTCGACGACGAACGGGGTGTGGCTGTCGTCGCTGACGGCCAGCCACACGTGGTCGACCTCGACCCCGGCGTAGGACACCGTCCCGCGGATGCGGACCGACCGCAGGCCCACTGTGGCCATGCGGGCCTCGGCGCGGTGGACGACGTCCCGTGGCGCGTCGGGCAGCAGGGGACGCTCGCGGTGGGCGTCGCCCAGGACGACCAGCAGGCGGTCCAGGAGTCCGGGTGACAGGGACGTGGAGCTGTAGACGGTTGCCATCCGGCCTCCTTCTGCTGCGCGTACTGGGCTGCTGTCGCGATCCTATCCCTCAATCGGCGTCGGATCCGTCCACCTGAGCCACGGCGACGCCGGCGGCCCCGGGCGCCAGCCGTGACACGTCGGCGGCCAGCCGCGCGGCCAGGCTGGTCCGCCGCGCCGACAGGCCGGCACCGACCCGTCTCGACGCGTCGGCCACCAGACCCGGGTCGCCGACGAGCAGCAGGCCCTGCCGTGCACGGGTGACGGCGGTGTAGACCAGCTCGCGTGTCTGCATCGAGCGCTGGCCCCGGTCCAGCACCAGCACCACGACGGGCCACTCACCGCCCTGGGACTTGTGGACGGTGAGGCACCAGGCGGGCGCCAGCTGGAACAGCCGCTCGCCCGCCAGCTCCACCTCCCCCTGCGGGAACGCCACCGTGATCGAGCCAGCCGCACGGTCCGTCGTCGCGACCTCGCCGATGTCGCCGTTGGCGATGTCGGACTCGGGGTCGTTGCGTGTCGCGACCACCCTGTCGCCCTCGTGCCAGCCGGCCACCGCGGTCCGTCCCCGTGCGGGGTTCAGGCGCTCCTTCAGCGCGGCGTTGATGGCGTCGACGCCGGCGGGCCCCCGGTACATGGCGGCCAGCACCTGGACGTCGGCGGGCGTGCAGCCGAAGTAGTCCGGCGCCCGCTCCGCGACGATGCTGGCGACACGTGCGGCGATCGCCGGTGTGCGCTCGGGGACGGCGAACACGTCGCCGTCGCGGCCGACGACCGTCGGCGAGGCGCCCTGGTTCAGCTCGTGGGCCAGCGTCACGATGCGGCTCTCGGCGGCCTGGCGGTGGATCTCGGTCAGCCGGGTCACCGGCACCACCCCCGAGGCCATCAGGTCGCGCAGCGACGCCCCCGGACCCACCGGTGGCAGCTGGTCGGGATCCCCCACCAGCACCAGGTGCGTCGGCGGCTCCAGGGCCTGGATCAGCGCGGCGGCCAGGTGGGCGTCCGCCATCGACCACTCGTCGGCGACGATCAGGTCCTGCGGCAGCGGGTTGTCCACGTCGCGGGTGAACACGAACCCGCTGCCGGGGTCCGGCCGTGCCTCCAGCAGCCGGTGCACGGTGGTGGCGGCGTGCCCCGTGACCTCCTCCAGCCGCTTGGCGGCACGGCCGGTCGGGGCGCACAGGGCGATCTCGGCGCCGGCGGCGCTGGCACGCCGGATCAGCTCGGTGACCGTGTGGGTCTTGCCGGTGCCGGGCCCCCCGGTCAGCACCGACACCGCGTGGGTCATCGCCTTGGCCACGGCGTCGGCCTGCTGGGCGGTCAGCTCCTCCCCTGCACCCTCGGGGACGGTGCCGTCCACCGTCATGGGGTTGGGCCGGCCCGGGTGGCCACCGACCAGGTCTGCGACGTGCTCGGCGAAGGTCTGCTCGGCCTCGTGCAGCAGCCGTGGGGCGACACGGCCACCCTCGAGGTCCCCGATGGGTGTCATCTCGACCACGACCTCGCTGGCCGTCGAGGCGGCCGCCAGCGCTGCCTCGGCCCGCGCCGGGCCACCGCCGAGCACCGGCTGCAGCCTGCTGAGGACCTCCTCGGTCGGCAGCCAGGTGTGCCCGCCCTGCCAGCACAGCGCCTCGACCAGACCGGCCACGCCCGCCTCCAGCCGTCGTGGGTCGTCGTCGGGGATGCCGGCCAGCCGCCCCAGCGCGTCGACGTGCTTCCAGCGCACGCCGGGCAGGCGGCGGTAGGCGTAGGGATCGGCGTCGAGCTGGTCCAGCGCGTCCTCGCCGAACCGCTTGACGGCGGCCCGGGCCACCGGGGGGCCCAGGTCCACGGCCGCCAGACGCTGCACCAGCAGCGGCAGCATGCCCGCGGACTGCCAGGCGCCGTGGATGCGTGCGGCCAGCGCGGCCGACACCCCCGACACCTCCGCGAGCCGCTCCGGCTGCTCCAGCACGATGTCGGCGATCTGGGTCCCGTAGGCCTTGACCAGCCGCTTGGCCAGCGTCTCGCCGACGCCAGGGAACCGGTCGCTGGCCAGGAACGCCTCGAGCCCCTTCTTCGTGCGGGGCGTGACCAGCTCGTAGAAGTCGGCGTCGAAGGTCCGGCCGTGGCGGGGATGTTCGGTCCAGCGTCCCACCAGGGCGACGGACTGCCCCGCGGTCAGGCTGGACAGCGGCCCGGAGGCCTTGACCGCCCCCTCCCGGTCCTCGTCCAGGCTGACGACGGCGAAGCCCGACGCCTCGTCGGCGTAGATCACGTACACCACCTCGCCGGCGATGCGGTCGGGCGGTTCGGATCCGAAGAGGTTGGCGGATGGCGGCACGGCCGGTCCACGGTACCGGCGCACCGACGACGCACCCGCGAGGTGTCCACACCCGGTCCCCCGTGTGGTGATCAGGATCCACCATGGTGGATCCTGATCAGGTGACGTGACGGCGACGTACCGTGGTGGCGTGCCTGGATCAGCCGCGGAGGTGCTGCGCGTCGTCGTGGTCGTCGGCGTGCTCGCGCTGCTCGTGCGGGCGGGCCGTGCCGCCTGGGGTCGACGCGACCTGTCGCTGCAGATCTGGCGCGCGATCCGTCCACGCCACGTGATCGGCTCCCTCGGGCTGATGGTGGTCGTGCTGGGGGTCGCCGTGACGCTGCTGACGGTCGTCCCCCTGACCGGTCTGGGGGTGGGCAGCCTGATCGGGCTGGACGGCAACGCCGTGTTCGCGCCGATCGACTCGGCGCTGGACGCCCCGGTCCAGGCGGCCGAGCAGCAGCAGACCGGCGGGCCTGCGCCTGGGGTGCCGTGGATCGACGTCGCCGGGGTCACGGGGTTCCTGGCGCTGCTGGTGCTGCTGTTCCCCCACCTCGCCCACGGCGAGGAGGCCGCGTTCCGGACCGGGTGGGAGGACTACGACCCCCTGCGTCAGGTCCTCAGCGCCCTGCGCTTCGGGCTGATCCACCTGGTCATGCTGATCCCGTTCGCGGCGGCCGTCGCCGTGGGGTTCGCCGGGTTCGCCTACGGCCGGATCTACCGCCGGTCCTACCGCCGTGCCGCCGTGCCGCGCACCGTGATCCCCCAGCACCGGCCCAGGCTGGCCGAGGACGCGGACGGCTTCACCAGGCTGGTGATGGGGCCACCGTCGCCCGTGCAGGTCGTGGACCGCACCGCCGCCCGACGACAGGCGGTCTTCGACGCGGCCGTCTGGCACACCACGTTCAACACCACCGTCGCGTTCCTGGTGTGGCTGGGCTACGTGCTGTCGCTGTGACCCAAGGCCCTGTCGCTGTGATCCAGGCCCGCAGGTGCGGGGCGGCCGTGTCGTGACCCTGCCGCCGCCAGCGGTCCGTCGGCTCGGCCGGTCAGGCACTCCCGTCGTGCACGGTCGATGACGGCGCGCACGGCCTGCAGGTCGACGTCCAGCAGGTCGCCACGGTCGGCCTCGGCCTCGATGGCGTCCAGGTGAGGGATGACCCGGTCGGCGTCGGCGGGCCGTGTGGCCACGATCGTGCGCAGCAGCACCACGAGGGCCTCCATGACCCCTGGGAAGCCGCCGGCCACGCGGCGCACGGGGGCGACCACGCCGTCCACCAGGTCCCACACCGTCGGTCGGGGGATCAGGACCCGGACCGTCCCGCCGGCGGACCCGAGCAGCCACTCCTGCGGGTGCTCGGCCAGCAGCTGCAGCACGTGGGTCGAGGCGTTCACCGCCTGCACCGCCGTGTAGGGGTCGTTGACGGCGGGCGACAGCGCCTTGAGCGCGATGTCGGCCAGCTGCTGCACGCCGCTGCCGACCTCCTGCTCGGTCGTCCGGGTCTGCCCCAGGCGCAGGTGGGCGTCCAGCACCGTCTCGACGTCCGCCACGTCGACGGTGTCGGAGGCGGCATCCGGCCAGGCCCATGCGACGGCCAGCCCGGCGCCGACGAAGTCCCCCATCGCGACGCTCAGGCGGAGGGTCACGCCACGGTCGGCCAGGTCCTCGGCCAGCGCCACGAGCGCCGCGTCCTGCAGGTACCCGGACCGCCGCACGTGCACGGCGCGGGCATGGTCGGGCACCGCCATGGCAGGCCGCAGCCCCTCTGATCCTGCGTGCCGACCGGTCCCCTGCTGGCCCGCGGGCATCCGGGCGATGGCGTCGGCGGTGTCACGGCCGATGCGCTCGACCAGCTCGCCGGCACGGAACCCGTTGCTGATGTGCTGGATGAGGTAGGCCACGACGCCCAGCGCCACCACCGACAGGGCCATCCCGACGGCCACACCCAGCGGGTCGGTCACCCGGTCCAGCCCCTCCACCACCCCGATCATGTACCCGACGTAGCCGAACAGGCCGCCCAGCGAGCGCCGGGTCACGCGGTCCCGCAGGGTCGTGCGGATGGCCCGGGGGCTGAACTGCTGGGACGCCAGCTGCTGGGCGACGACCAGGACGGACAGGACCACCCCGATGACCGTCATCAGGGCCGACAGCAGGGTCACCGTGATGGTGAACAGCTCGGCGGTCTCGGCCTGCACGATCGCCGGCCCCGGGACCCGGGCCAGCGCCATGCCGGTGACGACCCCCACGCCCAGCCCGACGACGCATGCCGCCCCCAGCGACTCCCGCAGGGTCTCGGCGAGGGCGCTGGCACGCAGGCGGGAGTCGTCGGTGGGCATCGGCTGGCCCTACCCCGTCGGTCAGCCCGTCGATCCTCGCCGTGGCGGACCGGTGCGCGTGCCCAGGACGGTGCCCAGCCCGGCGACCGCACCCAGGTACACGACGGCACCCACGAGCACGGCGAGGAACAGGTTCACCTGCGGGCCCAGGGCCCGCAGCGCCAGGACCATCAGGACGGCCGATCCCAGGAAGACCGCCAGGGCCCGGAGGGTCACGTGCTCGTTGGGGCCCGGGCCGACCCGACGCCGCAGGACGACGACGGCCACCACGGCGGCCACCAGGTAGGCGATGGAGTACCCGGTCGCCAGCGCCGCCGCGCTGCGGCTCACGGCATACCAGGCGACCAGCGCGGCGACCACGTTCAGCGCGTTCTCGCCCAGGTTGACGAAGAACGGCGTCCGCGTGTCGGACAGGGCGTAGAACCCGCGGATTGCGAACAGGTAGACGCTGAACCCCACGATCCCGGGCGCGAAGGCCACCAGGGCGGGCGCGACCTCGGCGGTGCTCTCGACGTCGAACTGCCCACGCTCGAGCAGCTCGATCAGCCGGGGCGCCAGGACCACGAACCCTGCGGCGGCGGGCACGACCAGCCCCGCGATCACCCGGATGCCGTGCCCCATCCGGCGGCTGTACTGCTGCCACCGTCGCCTGCTGGCGTCGCGCGCCAGGTCCGGCAGGAACGTCGTCATCACCGACACGCTGACCAGCCCGTGGGGCAGCTGGAAGAAGATGAAGGCGAAGGTGTAGGCCGACAGCACCCCCTCCTGCGACAGTGCGACCGCCTGGATGACGATCAGCGCCACCTGGTTGGCGATCACGTAGCCGACCGTCCACACCGACAGCGAGGCGACCCGGCGGACCGCGGGGTTGCGCCAGTCCGGGTTCCAGCGCAGGCCGCTCCCGACCCGCCGGACCGACGGCCCCAGCGCCAGCGTCATCACCACGACACCCATCGTGGTGCCCAGGCCAAGCAGGGCCAGGGTGACGGTGTCTCCCTGCACCGCCTCGATGGACAGCTGCAGGTCCGTCAGCCGCGCGGTGAGGACCAGCACGATGCTGACGACGACGTTGTTCAGGACGGGGACGACCGCGGGCAGCGCGAACTCGCGGCTGGCGTGCAGCAGCGCGGTGCCCAGCGTCGTCAGCCCGTAGAAGAGGATCTGCAGCAGGAACCACCGCATCAGGGTGACGCCGACCTCGAACCCCTCCCCCGCGACCGTGTCGGGGCTCAGGACCAGGTAGCCGCGCAGCAGCAGCGGGGCCGCCACCACCGCCAGGACCGTCAGGGCCGTGACGGCGGCCGTGGCCACCGACAGCACCGCCGAGATGCCGTCGTGGTCCTCGGCGTCCAGGCGCTCGACGATCAGCGGCACCAGCGTCGCCGACAGCACCCCACCGAGCACCAGCTCGTAGATCAGGTTCGGCGTGGTGTTCGCAAGGTTGTACAGGTCGGCGAGCCCCGTGGTCCCCAGGGCGTAGCCCAGCGCGAACACGCGGGCCAGACCGGTGAACCTGGACAGCAGCGTGCCGACCCCGACAGCGGCGCTGGAGCGCAGCAGCCCGCCGCCGCGGCTCATCCAGTCCTCCGGTGCCGTCGTGCGATGCCGCGCACTGTAGAGGGCCGGACCGGTGGAGGGTGGGACCGGCCCCGGCGGTCAGCCCTGGCGGCTGCGGAGGAAGTCGTGGACCACGACGGATCCCAGGTCGTGCAGGTCCGGGTAGAACACCCGTCCCCCGGCCCGCTTGACCATCCCCTCCACGAACTCCGCCGACCCCGGGTCGTGGTCCAGCATGAAGACGTTGAGGTCGCAGCCGGTGCGGGACAGCCGCATGGCCTCGGCCATGGTGCGGGTGAACGTCATCGGGTGGGGCGGCCAGTTGAAGAACGACTGGCCGTCATCCATCAGGTGGGCGGTGGGCTCGCCGTCGGTGACCATGATCACCTGCCGCTCGGTGCCGGGCTCGGCGGTCAGCAGCCGTCGGGCGATGCGGAAGGCGTGCTCCATGTTGGTGCCCCACACCCGTTCCCAGCCGCTGACCAGCAGGTCTGAGGGCTGCAGCCGCCGGGCGTAGTCGCTGAACCCGACGATGTGGAAGGTGTCCTGCGGGAACCGGCTGGCGACCAGCGACTGCAGGGCCAGCGCCAGCCGCTTGGCGTGCTCCCAGTTGCCACGCAGCGGCATCGAGTAGGACATGTCCAGCAGCAGGACGGTGACGGCCTTGACGCGACGCTCGGTCTCGGCCAGCTCGAAGTCCTCCGGGGACAGCCTGACCGCCCGACCGCCGACGCGATCGTGCCGGTCATCGTCAGGAGGCGAGTTCGGCCCCGATCGCGCCACACGGGTCGCGGCGTCACGCATCACCGCGTTGGTCACCGTGCGGGAGATGTCCAGGCGGAAGGGGTCACCGAACTGCATCTGCCGGCTGGACCCGGTCAGCTCGGAGTCGCCGCCGACGGCCTGCGCCCGGTGGCCGCCCAGACCGCCGCTGAACGCCCGCTCGAAGATGGTGGTCAGCGACTGCTCGCCGAGCCGCCGCACCCCCTTGGGGGTCAGCTCCAGCCGTCCGTCGCGGCGCTGCAGCGCACCGGACTGCTCCAGGAGCCGCTCGATCTCCTTGAGACGGCTGAGGTCCTTGGCGGGCTCCTCGCCCAGGGCCGAGCGCAGGGCCTCCTCGGACACGTCCTCCAGACGCGCCCCGGGGTAGCGCTGCCCCAGGGCCTGCCCCAGGTCGTCGAGCTCCTGCAGCCGCTGCATCCAGTCGACCGTCTGGGCCATCGACCCCTGCTGCTGGCCGGCCATGGGGGCGCCCGGCATGCCCTGGCCCCAGCCCAGGCCGGGGAACATGCCCTGCAGCGTGCTGCTGAGCTGCTCGGCCTGCATCTGCAGGCCACCGTCGTCACCGAACGCCTGGGCTGCGAGCTGCGCCAGCTGCGCGCGCTGCTCCGCCGACAGCCCGGCCATCATCCGGTCCATCGCCGCCATCCGACGGGCCATCTCCTCCAGCAGGTCATCCAGCGTCTGGGGGTCACCGGGGACCATGTCGCCGTAGCGGCGCTTGAAGTCCTCGAAGGCCTCCTGCACGTCCTCGCCCTGCTCGCGACGCGCGACCATGCCGTTGATCTCGGCCAGCATGTCGCGCATGCGGGCCAGGTCGGCCGGGTCGGTGGCGTCGATGGCGTCGGCCAGACGTCCGAAGGTGGCCTGGGCGACGTCGCTGCGGAGGTCCTCCAGCAGCTCCTGGAACGCCTGCGCGGCCCCGGCGTCGTGGAAGGTGTAGTCCTGCAGGGCCGCGACGCGACCTGCCGGGTCCTCGGGCAGCCGGTCGAGCTGGGCGCGGTGCTCCTCGGCCGCCAGCTGTGCCAGGGGGTCGTCGTCGACGAACTGCAGCGCGGTGCGCTCCAGCTCCAGCACCTCCTCCAGACGCTCGGCGATCTGCTGCAGCGGGCCCTCCAGGCCCATGCGGTCCAGCTCCTCCTGCCGGGCCTGACGCAGCCGCTCCATCAGCTCGTCGAGGCCCTGCATGCGACCGTCGATGCCACGCCGCAGGAGGTCCTCGATGGCCTGGGAGGGGTCGACACCGGCCAGCAGGTCCTCGGCGAGCTCGGCGAGGACCTCGTCGGGCGACAGGTCGTTGCCCCACGGGTCCTGCGTGCCGCTCCAACGGCCGTACCGGATGGCGCCCATGTCCTCCCTCACCCCTGCACGTAGGTGTAGCCGTCCTCACCCTCGTGACGATCCAGCCTGCGGGACAGGTGCAGTCCCTCCAGGCACAGCTCGACGGCCGCGGCCGCCATCGCCGGGTTCTCCTCGACCTCCAGCCCCGCCAGCACGGCGGCCAGGCCCGGGATCCGGTCCAGCTGTCCCATCAGGTCCATGGCGCTGACCAGGTCGCCGGTGGTGACCTCCAGCCCGGTCTCGAAGGCGTCCAGCAGGCCGGCCACGTCGGCGCCGCGCACCCGCCGGCGGAAGACCTCCAGCAGCGAGCGCTTCATCAGCCGGGTCATGATCTCGACCTCGCGCCCCTCCTCGAAGGACTCGAACTCGATCTTGCCCATCGACGCCCCGATGACGGCCGGCAGGTCGCTGGGCCGGGCGACCGCGGTGTCCTCCCCCGCCCGGACCGCCCTGCGGACGGCCGAGGCGGCCAGCGTCTCGTAGTTGCCGGTGCTGAACCGGACGCTGACACCGGACCGCTGGTTGACCTCGCCGGCGTGCCGCAGGGACCGGGTGAACGCGGCCAGGACCTCGGCCATGAAGCGTGGGACGACGACCGCCGGCATGCCGGATCCGGAGGGTCGGCTGGCCTCGGCCTCCATCACGTCGACCTCGTGGTCGACGGTCAGCGGGTAGTGCGTCCTGATCTCGGAACCGAACCGGTCCTTCAGCGGTGTGATGATGCGACCGCGGTTGGTGTAGTCCTCGGGGTTGGCGGTGGTGACGACCAGCAGGTCCAGCGGCAGCCGCAGCGAGTAGCCCCGGACCTGGACGTCGCGCTCCTCCATGACGTTCAGCAGTGCGACCTGGATCCGCTCGGCCAGGTCGGGGATCTCGTTGATGGCGATGATCCCGCGGTTGTGCCGTGGGATGAGGCCGTAGTGGATGGTCTCGTCGTCGCCCAGGTACCGTCCCTCGGCCACCTTGATGGGGTCGACGTCGCCGATCAGGTCGGCCACGGCGATGTCGGGGGTCGCCAGCTTCTCGGCGTAGCGCGCCTCGCGGCCGATCCACTCCACCGGCGTGTCCTCACCCATCTCCTCGACCAGGCGCCGCGCCGCAGGCGTGAACGGGTGGTAGGGGTGGTCGTTGATCTCGCTGCCCGCGACCACGGGGATGGCCTCGTCCAGCAGGCCGGTGAGGGCACGGATGATGCGACTCTTGGCCTGCCCACGCTCGCCCAGCAGGATCAGGTCGTGGCCAGCCAGGATCGCGGTCTCCAGCGCCGGCAGCACCGTCCGCTCGAAGCCGACCAGGCCGTCGACCAGCGGTCGGCCCTCGCGCAGGCGGGCGGCGGCGTTGGCGGCGACCTCCTGCTTGACGGTCCGGTCCTGGTAGCCGCTGGCGCGCAGGGCACCCAGGGTGGAGGGGCGGGATCCGACGGACCGGTCAACCATATGCGGGCCTCTTCTCGCGTGGCGGTGGGCAGCCCGACAGTAGTCCGGTGCCGCAGCGGCGGCCATGTGCGCGTCGGTGACGATCCTGCACCACCTCCACGGTTGGAGGCCCCTGATGCGGGACACTCCGCCACCCATGGCCCCACGAGTGACGGACATCCCCCTGACACCTCCGGTGGTCGTCGCCCTGCCCGTCCGCAGCGCGTCGCCGCCGCTGCTGCTGCGCATCGCCATCACCGACCCCAGGTGGGCGGAGTCCATCCCACCGGTGCCGACGGGGCTTCGGGTCACCGTCGCCTTCTCCGACCCCGACGTCGAGGCGGAGCACGCCGACGCGGTCGCGCTGCTGGGCTACGCCGTCGTCGGCAGCGTGGACGTCGAGCCGATCGACGCCCCCTCCGCCGACTTCCTGATCCCCCGTGTCGCCTGCGACCGCTGGCCGCTGTGGCGGGACCAGATCCTGGGGACCGGCGGCCGCGTGTGGGACCTCGCCTTCGGTCCTGCTGCGGTCGTGCTGGGCCACGCCCTCTCGGTCCACCGCGTCGGCATCGTCTGACAGGTCGGGCACGGTCCACGGACGGGTAGCCTCGCGGACGTGCGCATCGCCTCCTGCAACCTGCTCCACGGCATCGACGTGCGGCGGCTGTCGCGGGGCCAGACGTCCGTGACGCCCGACCAGGTCGACCTCGAGGCAGTCGCCACGTGGATCGGCTCGCTGGACGCCGACGTGGTCGCCCTGCAGGAGGTCGACGCGTTCCTGGAGCGGTCCCACGGGGTCGACCAGGTGGCGTGGCTCGCGGAACGGCTGGGGTACGAGGGCACCTTCGCCCCGGCGCTGATGGGCAGCCCCGACAGGGAGTGGCACGAGGTGCCCGACGCCGGGCTGCCGGCGGGGGCCGGCGGGTACGGGATCGGGCTGCTGTCACGGGTCGGGCTGCGCGACGTCACACGCCACCGTCTGCCCCACGGCGGACCGGGCTCACGTGCACCGGGCGCCAGCCCCACGAACCCGGGGATCGACACCGAACCCCGCGTGGCGATGTCGGCGACCGTGGCCGACGGCCTGCGTGTGTCGACCACCCACCTGTCCTACATGTTCTGGCGTGCCATCCCGCAGCTGGGGAGGGCGGTGGCGGCGGCGGCGACCGGCCATGACGGGCCCGGTGTGTTCCTGGGCGACTTCAACCTGCCGCGCTGGGGTGGCTGGCTGGCCCTGCACGCCCGGGGGCTGCACCCCTGGGGGTGGCCCGACCGGGCGACGCGGGCGCACGGCTGGCGCTACCTGCCAGGTGCGGCCACGTACCCGTCATGGAACCCACGGATCCAGCTGGACCAGACCTACGTCCGGCACCTCGACCGGCAGGTGACGGTCGAGGTCGGGCCGCCGGGGCCCAGCGACCACCTGCCGCTGGTCCTCGAGGTCTGAGCCGACTGACGCGTGCGGCTCAGGCCGGCGCGACAGCACCGCTGATCACGTCGCTGAACGTGTCGGCGGTGAACGGCTTGGCGATCGTGAACAGGGCACCTGCCTGGATCGCCTGCTCGCGCATCTGCGGGGTCGACTCCGACGTCACGAAGCCGAACGGCACGTCGATCCCCTCCGACCGCAGCTGGCGCAGGAAGTCGATGCCGTTGAGGTTCGGCATGTTCCAGTCCGACACGACCAGGTCGGGGTCATGGGCCTTCACGGCGGCGACACCCTGGACGCCGTCCTCGGCCTGCAGGATCTCGGCGCTGTCGAAGCCGCACTGCTTCAGCATGCGGATCACGATCATCCGCATCGCCTTGGAGTCATCGCACACGACGATCTTCATTCTCGGTCTCCTCAGGGGGTGGTGGGGGTCAGGACGTGGCGGCGCCGGCGGCGGCACGCTCGATCTCGGGTGGGACCTCGCTGCTCAGCCGCTCGAACACCCTGACGACCAGGGGCTGGGACTGGCAGGCGAACCAGACCTCGTGCAGGGCCGTCGAGCCGGGGATCGCGACGGTGTAGTGGGCGCCGCCGATGACCAGCGGCAGCGACAGGCTCGCGTCCCCCTCGACCATGGACTTGATGCTGCCGCCCAGCATGTTCACGACCTCGCCCAGGGCGTCGCTGGTGTCCTCGGGGCTCAGCTCGTCGACGTCCATCGCGAACATGACGGCCGCGACCTGCTGGGCCAGGTCGGCGCTGGCCTGCACGACCACGCTGCCCTCCCATGCGCCGTGGATGTGGATGAACGCGCTGAGCGTCGCATCACCTCCACCCCCGACCCCTGTCGGCGTGACCTCCATCTGGAGCACGGAGTCCCAGATCTCCTCGACCAGGGCGTACACGTCCGCATCGGTCATTTCCATGGCAATCGTTCCCTTCATCCTTGATTCGGTCTTGATGCAGGCGGTCAGCGCGCCCGGTACCACACGGTCCGGCCGATCATCTGCCGTTCGAACCGACCCTCGACACCAACCGCCGTCTCGGCGCCCCCGAGGATCAGCAGTCCGTCGTCGGCGAGGTGCCGTCGGACGCGCTGCAGGATCGAGGACTTGGTCGCGACGTCGAAGTAGATGAGGACGTTGCGCAGGAAGACGAGGTCGTGGGTGCCGTGACCGGGCCATTCGGTGCCGAGGTTCAGCTTGCTGAACCTCACCATCCTGCGGATCTCGGGGTCGATCGCCCAGCGGGCGCCAGCACGCTTGAAGTACTTCATCAGCATGGGCGCCGGCAGGCCGCGGTTGACCTCCAGCTGGCTGTACTCGCCGCGTTCGGCCTTCGCCAGCATCGAGGGCGAGATGTCGGTTGCACGGATCTCGATGTCCCAGTCGGCCAGCGCCGGGAAGTGCTCCCGGATGACCATCGCGATGCAGTAGGGCTCCTGGCCGCTGGATGACGCGCCGCACCAGATGCGCAGCCGCTTGTCACGCTGGCGCGCAGCGACGATCTCGGGGAGCACGTCCGTCCGGAGGCTCTCGAAGGGGTGCAGGTCACGGAAGAACGAGGTCTCGTTGGTCGTCAGCGCATCGATCACGTCGCCGCCGAGCGCCGAGGCGGGGCGGCTGCGCAGCGCCGCGACCAGCTCGGTGATGGTCCCGAAGCCGTCGCGACGGACCAGCGGCGCGAGGCGGCTGGTGACCAGGTACTCCTTGCCGTCGTCCAGCACGATCGCTGCCTCACGCTTGATGAAGTCGCGCACGAAGGCGAAGTCGGCGTCGGAGAGGTCGACGTCGGTCGTCGCGGCGGCGGGGGCGTTCAGCGCTGTCATGATGAGGTCCTCGTGAGTGCAGGGTTCCGTCGGCCTGTGGCGAGCTCGCCCAGCCGTGCCGCGATCCGGTCCAGCGGCAGGACGTCCGTCGCCAGCCCGGCGCGGACCGTCGCGCCCGGCATGCTCCAGACCACGCTGGAGGCCTCGTCCTGTGCGATGACACGACCGCCGACGCCACGGATCGCCCGGGAGCCGTCGCGGCCGTCAGCGCCCATGCCGGTCAGCACAACCCCCACCACGCCGTCCTCGAGGGCCTTGGCGACAGAGGCGAACATGACGTCCACCGACGGACGGCACGACTGCACGGGCGGACCGTCGTCCAGGTCCAGCACGATGCGACCGTCGGCACGCCGGCGCACGACGAGGTGCTGTCCGCCCGGGGCGATCCAGATCTGTCCCGGCTCGGCGGTCACGCCCGGCACCGCCTCGCGCACGGTCAGGCTGCAGCGGGCGTCCAGCCGCTCGGCGAGGAGCCTCGTGAAGATCGGCGGCATGTGCTGGGTGACCAGCACCGGCGCGGGGAAGCTGCGGTCCAGCTGCGGCAGCAGCTCGGCCAGGGCGTTCGGTCCGCCCGTCGACACGCCGATCGCCACCAGCTCCGGCGCCCGACGCGTGATCCGTCCTGACGGCGGCGCCGGCGGGGCCGTCGACCGCGGCTGGCTGCGCCGGGATCCGGCCATCCGGCGGGCGTGTCCGGCGAGGGTGAGGATCTTGGGGACCAGCACCTCACGGATCTGCAGGGTCGTCTTCTCGAACGACCCCGTGTTGGAGGGCTTCGTGACGTAGTCGTCGGCCCCGCGGGCCAGCGCCTCCAGCGTCGAGGTGGCCGCCCGCTCGGTCAGCGTCGAGAACATGATGACCGCGCAGCCCGGCATCGCCGCCTTCAGCTTCGGCAACGCCGCCAGGCCGTCCATCTCCGGCATCTCGATGTCGAGGATGATGACCTCCGGTCGCATCCGGGGGGCCCGGTCGACCGCGGCGCGTCCGTTGATGGCGGTACCGACGATGTCGATCGAGGCCTCGGCGTCCAGGATCTTGCCGAGCAGGCGCCGGATCACCGCCGAGTCGTCGACCAGCATGACCCGCACCGGCGGGTCGCTCGTGTTGGTACCGGTCACAGGTCAGGCCCCGGTGGCCGCGGTCTGGGGGACCTGGACGCCCATCAGGCTGAACTTGTCGTGGAGGATCTCGGGGGTGACCGGCTTCATGGCGTACTCGTCGGCGCCGGCCTTCATCGCCTCGTAGATGTTCCTCGGGCTGGCCTCGGAGGTCACCATCACGATCTTCAGGCGGTCGTACCGCCGCTGCGACCGCAGGTTCTTCACCAGGTCCAGGCCGTTCATCACCGGCATGTTCCAGTCGACCAGGGCGATCCCGCAGTCCTGGTGGGACTCGAGGACCTCGAGGGCCTCCTGTCCGTGACCTGCCTCGATGGCGGAGAAGCCGAGGTGCTCCACCATCCGCTGCAGGAGCTTGCGCATGGCGCGCGAGTCATCGACGACGAGTGCGGTTGTCATGATGTTCCTTCCAGGGCCACGAGGGCGGCCGTTCGGCCTTGTTCAACGGCACCGTCGGTGCGCTCACGTATTGCCAGCAGGTATGGATGCACAGCGCGCCGCATGGCGCGCCGCAGGGTCGAGTACCGCGCCTCATCGCGGTGCGCCCGGGACCGGGCCAGCTCGTCGAGGTGGGTCATCAGGCGGCTGATCTCCTCATCGGCGGCCAGACCAGCCACCTGAGCCGCCCACCGGCCGCCCGCCGCCCGGACCATCGCGCGGGCTCCGGGGACCGCGCGTCCGCGCGCCCTGACGCCCACCGAGCGTCGTCGCTCGACCTCGTCGAGGTCGATGACGGCACCCGTGGGGGCGCCCGTCACGGACGCGGGCCGGCCCAGGTCCACGACGGCACGCAGGGGCGGCAGCTGGGCCCAGTCGATGAGCGCGCCGCCTGCGACCGCGGTGACCAGCACGTCGTCGGGACGCAGGACCTGGGACAGGGCGGTGGCGTCCAGCGCCATGTGCGCCGCCCCGACCTGCCGGGCCAGGTCGGCCGCCTGGGTCAGCGTGCGGTTCACCACCAGCGCGGGGGCCAGGTCCCTGGTCGCCAGCTCACGGGCGACCGACCAGCCGGTCGCGCCGGCGCCGACCAGCACGATGCGCGAGCGGGTGTCCTGCGCCGCGTCCATCCGGGCCGCCTCCTCGACGATCCCGGCCACGACCGCGCCCAGTCCGACGGCCCCTGCGTCGATGGCCGTCGCCACCCGGACGTCGCGCCCCGTGCGGATGGCGCTGTCGAACAGCCCGCGGGCGATCCGCCCGAGCGTCCCGCAGTCGTCGGCCACACGGACGGCGCGACGGATCTGACCCAGAACCTCGCGCTCGCCGAGCACCGCGGACTCCAGGCCCGCGGCGACCGCGAACAGGTGCTCGGCCGCAGCCACCCCCTGCCGTGTGGTCGGCGGGACAGCCGGCAGCTCGTGGGCGGGGCAGTGGGTGAACAGCAGCTCGAACAGCTGCCCGGCCAGCTCGGCACCGGCACCGACGGTGTACAGCTCGGTGCGGTTGCAGGTCGCCAGCAGCACCAGCTCGACTGTCCGTCCCGTGCTGGTGGCGGCGCGGTCGGCCAGGTCGGCCAGCGCCCCCACCACCCGGTCGGTGGGCAGCCCCACCGACCCGCCGGCCCGCGCGTGGTGGCCCACGGCGTAGCCGACGCTCACGACATCGTCCACGGCGGTCATCAGATGACGAACTTGCCGGTCAGGGTCTCGAGCTCGGCGGCCATGCGGGCCAGCTCGTCGGATGCGCCCTTGGTGTCGTTGGCGCCCATGGTGGTGCCGCCGGCGGCCTCGGCCACGTTGGTGATGGACTCCGCGATCTCCGCCGACCCGGTCGCGGCGACCTGGACGGACCGGGAGATCTCCGCGGTCGTGGCCGACTGCTCCTCCACCGCGCTGGCGATGGTGTTCTGGATGTCGTTGATGGAGTCGATGATCGAGGAGATCTCGCCGATGGCGTCAACGGCCCCGGAGGTGTCGTTCTGGATCGCCTCGATCTTGGCGGAGATGTCCTCGGTGGCCTGGGCGGTCTCCTTGGCCAGCTCCTTGACCTCGTTGGCGACCACGGCGAAGCCCTTGCCGGCCTCGCCGGCCCGGGCCGCCTCGATGGTGGCGTTGAGGGCCAGCAGGTTGGTCTGCTGGGCGATCGTGGTGATCACCTTGATGATCTTGCCGATCTCGGCGGAGGACTCCCCGAGCTTGCCGACGGTGGTGTTGGTCTGGGCGGCGACGTCCACGGCGGTGGAGGCGACCCGGGCGGCCTCCGCGGCGTTCTGGGCGATCTCCTTGATGGA
>JBFKGB010000022.1:0-16909 GCA_041633535.1 Euzebya sp.
ACAGACCGCCGGCCAGGCCGACGTTGGCGGCGTTCAGCACCAAGACGTAGACGGTGGGCAGCCCCGCCGCGATGCCGACCACGAAGGCCAGGAACCCGACCTGGATGTTGTTCAGGCCGACCTCGGCGAAGAACTGGCCGGAGGGGTTCTCGCGGTAGTACTCCACGAAGTCCCCGGCGACCAGTGCGTCCTGCACGGCCGGGGGGATGCCGGCGTCCAGCGCCCGGGGCGACACGGCCACCCAGGCGCCCAGGGCGACCGCGACCCCGCAGAACACGAGGGTCGCGACCAGGACGTGGCGGCGCAGGTGCCACAGGGCGGCGGGGAAGGTCTCGGTGACGAAGCGCACGACGGCGGCCGTGGTCCGGGCCCGGCTGCCGTACAGCACCGCGCCCGCCGCGGCGACCGTCGCCGACAGCCTGGCCGTCAGGTCCGGGTCGGCGTAGACGGTGCGTGCCATCGACAGGTGGGTGGCGGTGCGCTGGTAGTCCGCGGCGAGGGTCGCGATATCGTCGGCGGTCAGGCTGGACGGCTTGCGACGTGACAGCTCCTCCAGCCTGCGCCAGGTCGGCTGGTTGGACGCCACGAAACGGTCCAGGTTCACCGGCCGGAGGCTACCCCGGCGTGCCGGACCCGACCCCGACAGGAGCACCGAGTTGAGCGCCAGCGTCACCGAGGGCGGAGGGGGCCCTGGCCACCATGAGGGCGTGTACACGCCCGAGGCGGTCCGCGTCGACCTGCCGATCGCCGACGTCGGCAGCCGGACGCTGTCGATCATCATCGACCTGGTGGTCATGCTGACCCTGCTGTACGTCGTGCTGCTGCTGGCGGTCGGGGCGCTGGGCGTCGCGCTCAGCGGCGCCGGCACCGACGCGGCCTGGCCGGTCGTCGTGCTGGTGCTGCTGCTGAACTTCCTGGTGCTGTGGGGCTACCCCGTCGGCTGCGAGACCCTGTTCGGCGGCCGGACGGCCGGCAAGGCCGCGCTGGGCCTGCGGGTCGTCACCCTGGAGGGTGCGCCGGTGCGCTTCCGCCATGCCGCGATCCGCGGGCTGTTCGCGTTCCTGGACTTCTACCTGCTGCTGGGCATCCCCGCCCTCATCACGGCCCTCGTCACACGGCGCGCGCAGCGCCTGGGTGACCTGGCGGCGGGGACCGTCGTGGTGAAGGACCGTGGCGGGCAGGCGGGCAGCGACCAGCCGGTGTGGTGGCAGGTCCCGCCGGCGCTGCAGGGCTACGCGACGACGCTGGACGTCCGCGGGCTGGGTGCCGGCGACTACGCCCTGGTCCGCCGCTTCCTGCTGCGCGCCGGCGACCTGCGGCCCGAGCACCGGGCCCGCGTCGCCACCGACCTGGCCAACGCCCTGGCCCAGCGGATGCGTCACCAACCGCCCCCGGGCACCCACCCCGAGGCGCTGCTGCTGTGCGTGGCCGCGCTGATGCAGCGCGGCCCTGGAGCCGGTCCACAGCGCCCCGGGCCACAGAGCCCCGGGCCACAGGGCCCCGGAGGGGCTCCACCGGGGACAGGGGCAGGATGGGCGCCGGCGTACGGCCCTGCCCAGGGCCCGCCCGACCCCTCCGGCTGGGCCATGCCCGGCTGACCTCCCGGGCCCCTCACCCCTTGCCAGCCCCCACCCCTCACCCGGCGCCCCGTCGTCGGCCCCCTCCCCCTCGTGAACGACTCCTCAGTCCACGTGGGTGACTCCGGCCGGGACGTGGCGGGCCGCTGACCAGGCATGTTGGGTCGGGGGCGCTGCACGGCGTGTGGGAAGTGGCCGTTGCCGAGTCACCGGCGAGGGGGAGGGGGCCCGCCGGGGACAACGTGTGAACCGTGGCCGTTGCCGACGCACCGGCAAGGGGAGCGGGGCGCGCGGGTGCTGGCGGTGGGCGGGACGCCGTTGCCGAGTCACCGGCGAGGGGGAGGAGAGGTGGGCGCGGCGACCCCGGCGGGCAGGGCGCCCGGCCCGGCCAGCGGATCGGGCGGTCAGACCAGGACGGTCTCCTCGGCGCGCATGAACGCGGCGGCGCGCTCGGCCCGGGTGGGCAGCGGGGCCTCGTGGTCGGTGCGGGCGACGCGCAGACGGGTCTGCTCGACCCAGCTGAACAGCTGGGCGGTCAGGCGTGGGTCGGCGCGTCCCCAGGTGGCGCGCAGCCGGTCGTGGACCTCGGGCAGGGCGTCCAGCACGTCCACCAGCGCGGCGGTGTGGCGGGTCAGGGTCGTCAGGGGCGTCAGCCGCAGCATGCGGGCGACGGCGTCGCTGGTGGCGGCGTCCCCCGAGTACAGGGCTGCCAGCAGCAGCGGGTCGCGTGCGGTGAAGCGGGAGAACAGGTCCTGCATGACGGCTCCGATGGGGGTGGGCTCGCCCCCATCATCGGCACGCACACCACCGTTGGAACCTGCCGGCGGCAAAACCCCCCGACCGGCCTAGTCACACGGTCGGGTGATCCCGCCGCACCCTGCGTGACCTCAGGTGAGGTACTCCAGGATGGCCGCGGCCAGCATGTCGGGCTGCTCCAGCATGACCCAGTGGGCGGCGGTCGGGATGACCTTGACGCGCGACACGGGGATCTCGGAGTGCAGCTCCTCCGTCATCGCCATTGGGGTCGACCGGTCGTGGTCGCCGACGACCAGCAGGGTGGGCTGACCGATGTCCTCACGCGTGATGCGGGGCATCTTCGCCAGGGCGCGGCACGACTTGGCGTACGACGCCGGGTCGTTGCGCAGGTACAGGTCGCGCAGCAGCCCGACCAGCTGCGGCAGCTTGGCCTGGGTGCGGGGGGCCAGCGCGCCGGGCAGCCAGGCGTCGATGATGGCGTCCATGCCCTCGGCCTCGACCAGGTCGGCGCGGGCCTCGTAGGCCTTCTTCGTCTCGGGCTCGAACCAGGAGATGCCACCGACGAGCACCAGCTGGTCGACCGACTCGTTCTTGTCCAGCGCCACCTGCTGGGCGACCAGGCTGCCCAGCGAGTGCCCGACCAGCGTGACCGGGGGCAGCTCCAGGGCGGTGATCAGGGCGATGACGTCCTGGGCCCATTGCTGGATGGAGTACCCACCGCTGCCGGTGTCGGTCCGGCCGTGGCCGCGCAGGTCCAGGGCGATGACGTGGTGCTGCAGCGACAGCGTCTCGATCACGCCGTGCCACGCGTGGAGGCTGCCGCCCAGGCCGTGCAGCAGGACGATGGGAGGCCCCTCGCCCTTGGACACGTAGTGGTGGTTGACGCCGTTGAGCTCGATGAACATCGGGTGGACTGTCCTTGTGGTCGTGAGGTCTGGTGGAGGGAGCCCCGAGCGGCCACGGGGGCGCGTCGGTCAGGGGCTCGGCCGACGGCGGGGCAACAGGGCCGGGCGTCGGCTGGCAACAGGGCGTGACACCGCACCCCGGTGGGTACGTTGCCGCCCATGGCAAGAGTAGAGGAACGAGTCCACATCCACCGACCCGTGTCACATGTCTGGTCCGTCCTCACCGACTGGGAGTCCCAGCCCGAGTGGATGCACGACGCGCGCAGCGTCACGGTCACCAGCCCCCACCGCACCGGTCCCGGCGTCACCATCAAGGTCCCCACCGACATCGCCCTGGGGATCATCGTCATGGATGAGATGGAGGTGACGGAGTGGGTCGAGCAGGAGAAGATCGCCGTCACCCACACGGGGAAGATCATCAAGGGCTCCGGTGCCTTCGAGGTGCAGCCGACCCGTCTGCCCGACGGCAGCGAGGGCACGCTGTTCACCTGGTGGGAGGAGGTCGACGCGCCGCTGGGCCGACTCGGTGATGCCGTCGCGCAGTACGTGGCCATGCCCTACGTGGCGTTCATATTCCGCCGCAGCCTGCGGGGCCTCAAGCGGGTCGCCGAGGCGAAGCCCGTCGCGGTGTGACCGGGGCCCGTCGCGGCCTGACGGGGGCATAGGGTGAGGGGCGTGAACGACGTGCGCACCCTCGTGTCCTCCGGTTCCCCCTACGAGCCCGAGGTCGGGTTCTCCCGCGCCGTCCGGGTCGGCGACATCATCGAGGTCGCCGGCACCGCGCCGGTGTGGCCCGACGGGTCGTGCCCCGACGACGCCGAGACGCAGGCCGACCGCTGCTTCGCCATCGCCCTGGCGGCGCTCGAGGAGGCCGGCGGGGTCGCCGCCGACGTCGTGCGCACCCGCATGTACCTGACGGATGCCCAGGACTGGCCGGCCGTCGGACGGGCCCACGGCAGGCTGTTCGCCGCGGTCAGGCCTGCCGCGACCATGGTCGTCGTCGCCGGGCTGCTGGACCCGCGCTGGCGGGTCGAGATCGAGCTGACCGCCCACGTCGAGCCCCGCCACCCGGCTGCCTGAGCGTCAGTCCTGCGCTGCCGGGGCCACGACCAGCTTGACGCCCGACCACACCTCGTCGATGTCACAGACCTTGGTGTCGGTCAGACCGGTCTCGCGTGCGACCTCGCGGATGACGTCCTCGGTCATGTCGGAGGGGATCTGGGCGGCCTGCCGGGGCCAGGCGATCCAGATCGTGCCGTCCTCGGGGATCCGGCGGCGCAGGATCGGCAGGCGCCGCTCGAACTCGCGCCGGCTGTCGTAGAAGCCCAGGACCATGTCCATGTTCCCCGCGATGCGGGTGGCCATGGTGACGCCCTTGGGGACGGGCAGGAGGACCAGCCCGACGAACTCCGAGGGCGGGTCGTCCAGCCCCAGGCGCATGCCCTCCTTGAGGTCCAGCTTCGCGTGCAGCGGCTCGCTCATTCCCCGGCCAGCCCCAGGTGGTCCGCCGGGTCCAGCTGGATCAGGAAGTCGCGGCAGCGCTCTGGCTCGCCCGGCTCGCCGATCGCCAGCGCCGCGCGGCGCAGGGCGTCGAGGGACCGCAGGAAGCCGCGGTTCGGCTCGTGGGCCCACGGCACCGGCCCCTGACCCCGCCAGCCGGCGCGACGGATGGTGTCCAGACCCCGGTGGTAGCCGACCCGCGCGAAGGCGTAGGCCTTGATCGGGTCGCCGTCGGCCAGCGCCCGCTCGGCGAGCTCGGCCCAGACGGTCAGGAACTCGGGGAACTCGCTGGCCACCTCGCGCAGCGCCGACTCGGTGTCGGCGGCGTCCAGGGCGGTGGCGAGCATCTGCTCGGCACGGTCGGGCCAGGCGGGGATGTGGGTGTCGGTGACACCGTGGAGGGGGAGTTCAGCCATGCCAGGGTTCATACCACGCCGGCGCGAGGCGCCGCGCCAGCCGTCAGCGCAGCCCTGTCAGCAGGCAGATCAGGCCGGTGTCGCCGTCGACGGTGTGAGCGGCCTCCCAGCGACGCTGCGCGGCCAGCGACCAGGTCGGGGCGACCACGGTCGGGCTGGCCTGTGCCACCAGCGGGCGCAGCAGGCTGTCGGTCACCGGGGCGGCCGAGCCGGACGTCGTCCCCTCGAACGACAGGATGTCGACCCCTCGTCCGTTGTCGGCGACGAACACGAGCCCGTCGTGGAAGTAGGCCGCGAAGCTGCTGGCGTCGTCAGGCCGGTAGTAGCCGACCTGGCGGATGTCGGTCGGGTCGCTGGCGTCGAGGAAGCGGGTGCCCTGCCCGTAGAAGGAGTAGGCCAGCAGCCCGTCCCCGCGGTCGTCGAAGTAGTGGGCGGACGCACAGCCCGTCGCCCCCTCCGCCCCCTCGGGGGTCCAGGTGTCCAGCACGGTCATGCGGGTGCCGGCCGGGTCGGTGAAGCCGCTGCCGTCAAGGGTCGAGCGGACGTCGTAGGCCGCGAACCGACCCGAGGTCGCGCAGTTGCTCGTGATCGTCTCCTCCGTGGCGAACAGGATGTGGCCGGCGCTGTCGGGCTCGCCGGGGATGGTGATGTCGAGGTTCAGCCCGGAGTTGTGCATGAAGCGGCTGGGGGTCGCCTGCGTCGGGGTGCCGGCGCCGCCGTAGGGGACCGGGTCGCAGGGGGTCGCAGTGCGGACGTCCCCTGTCGTCGGGTCCAGGTGGTCACCGTGGGTCCAGTAGCCGTGGACACCACCCTCGCTGGAGACCCACGCGACCCCGCGGTCGTCGACCTGGACGTCGTGGGCGTAGCCGTCGACCAGCTGGCCCTGAGGGTTGTCGTACAGCCCGGTGTTGATGGGCTCGGGGCAGGCGACCGGGTTCTGCGGGTCGCGCACGTCGGTGGCGTAGATCGGCCGACCCGCGGGGCCGAACAGGGTGTTGGCGTACGGCCCCCCGGTCCACATGAAGTCGCAGCGGGACTCGCCGGCGGAGATGCAGGTGGAGGTGTGGCCGGCCGGCAGCGTGAACCCGCCGACGTGGCGCATCAGCGAGGGGTTGGAGATGTCGATGATCTCGACCGCCCCGAAGAAGCGCGCCTGTGCCGGGGCGATGATCCCGGTGAACCCGCGCGGGTCGCGGCTGATGAACAGCAGGTCCCGCTCGGTGTCGATGTCCATGTCCTCGTTCTCCCAGATGTACTCCGGGAGGACGCCCAGCAGGGTCGGGGAGGTGGGGTCGCTGATGTCGTAGCTGAAGATCCCGGTGATGGTCGAGACGAACATCACGTCCTCGTCGAAGGCCAGCGCGATCGCCGTGGACGCCTCGGGCGCGTTGGCGATGAACGTCACGTTGTCGGAGATGTCCCCGGGGGGCGGATCAGCCGCCGCGGCCCCCGTGACAGGGGTCACGGTGAGGACGAGGAGGCAGGACAGCAGCAGCGCGACGCGTCGGGTCATCCCGGCTGCTTCGACGTCGGGGGCCGCCGTTCCTCCACGGGTCGAGGGGGTAGGATCCGGACGCGGCAGACCGACGAGAGGGAGCAGGACCCCAGTGGCACGTGTGATGGCGGTAGACGACGACCACGTCATCCGGGGGCTGCTCGAGGTCAACCTCGAGATGGAGGGGCACGAGGTCATCACGGCCGTGGACGGTGCCGACGCGCTGGCGAAGGTGACCGTCGAGTGGCCCGACCTGATCCTGCTGGACGTGATGATGCCCAACGTCAACGGCTGGCAGGTGGCCGAGACGTTGAAGGCCCAGCCCGAGACCCGCAACATCCCGATCGTGTTCCTGTCGGCCCGCGCCATGGAGGCCGACGTCCGCAAGGGCACCGACCTGGGCGTGCAGGCCTACGTCACCAAGCCGTTCGACCCCATCGACCTGATGGAGCTGGTCAACCGGCTGATCGCCGAGCGTGCCGCCCCCGAGGCGCACTGAGCCCCAGCAGGCACGGGTTCCGGCGTCCGCGCGGCGCCGGTTAGTCTGGCTCGACCATGATCGGACCAGAACAGCTCGCCACCGTGATCCGCAAGGCCCTCTCCGACGCGGGCCTGCCCGACCGCGAGCCCGCCTTCGAGCGCCCCAAGAACCCCGACCACGGCGACTGGTCCACCAACGTGGCGCTGACGCTGGCCAAGCCCGTCGGGCAGCCGCCGCGGCAGGTCGCCCAGACCATCCTCGACACGATCGGCGACGTGGACGGCATCGCCGCCGTCGAGATCGCCGGCCCGGGGTTCATCAACTTCCGGCTGGCCCAGGACAGCTTCGGCGCCATCGTGCGCGCCGCCGTCGAGGCTGGCGAGGACCGCTGGGGCCGCTCCACGGCGGGGGAGGGGCGCAGCGCCAACATCGAGTTCGTGTCGGCCAACCCCACCGGCCCGCTGCACGTCGGCCACGGCCGCTGGGTCGCGATGGGCGACGCGCTGGCCAACGTGCTGGAGGCCACCGGGTGGTCCGTCACCCGCGAGTACTACCTGAACGACGCCGGCAACCAGATCACGCTGCTGGGCACCTCGGTGGCCGCGCGCATGCAGGGCGTCGACGTGCCCGAGGACGGCTACCAGGGCGCCTACGTCACCGAGATCGCCGATGGGCTGACCGCCGCCGGTGTGGACCCGAGCGACCTGACCGACGTCACGCTGAAGGCCGTCGCGGCGATGACGGACCAGATCCGCGCCACTATGGAGTCCATCGGCATCCACATCGACGTGTGGTTCAGCGAGAAGACGCTGCACGCCGGCGGGGCGATCGACGCCACCATCGACTCCCTGCGCGAGCGGGGGCACGCCTACGACCTCGACGACGCCGTGTGGCTGCGGACCTCCGACTTCGGTGACGACAAGGACCGCGTGCTGGTCAAGGCCGATGGCGCCAAGACCTACTTCGCTGCCGACACCGCCTACCTGGCCGACAAGGTCGCCCGCGGGTTCGACCTGGCCGTGTACCTGCTGGGCGCCGACCACCACGGCTACGTGGGCCGGCTGCACGCCATCGCCCGCGCCGAGGGCGTGCCCGAGGGTGTCGTCGAGGTCATCATCGGCCAGCTCGTGAACCTGCTGCGCGACGGCGAGCCGGTGCGCATGGGCAAGCGGTCGGGCAACTTCGTCACCCTCGACGAGCTGGTGGAGGAGGTCGGGGCCGACGCGACCCGCTACACCTTCCTGCGCTCGTCCATGGACACCCCGATGGACTTCGACATCGCGAGGGTCGTCAGCGACGACAAGGCCAACCCGGTCCACTACATCAACTACTCCTACGCCCGGATCAGCGGCATCGGGCGCAAGGCCGCCGACACCGGGTTCGACGCGGGCACCGTCGCCGACGCCGACCTCTCCCGCCTGACCCACGACACCGAGCAGGAGCTGATCCGCCGGATCGACGCGTTCGGCGAGGTGGTGCAGCGCGCCGCCGACGACCGTGCCCCACACCGGGTGTCGCGCTACGCCGAGGAGGTCGCGGACGCCTTCCACCGCTTCTACACCGAGTGCCAGGTCATCGACGAGTCCGCCCCCGAGCTGTCGCGCGCCCGCTACTGGCTGTGCGAGGCCACCCGCGTGACCGTCGCCGCGGCCCTGGGCCTGCTGGGGGTCACCCCCCGGGAGCGCATGTGACGGCTCCCGTCCCCCGGCACCTGCTGCCGGACACGGCCACCGTCGGCGACCGGGGCCAGCTGGTCATCGGCGGGTGCGACACCCTGGACCTGGCGGCTGAGTTCGGCACCCCGCTGTTCGTCTACGACGAGGCCCACCTGCGCGCCCGGGCCCGCGAGGCCGTCGCCGCGTTCGGCGACCACGCCACCTACGCGTCCAAGGCCTTCCTGTGCCGGGCGATGGCCCGGCTGGTGCACGAGGAAGGGATGTCGATCGACGTCGCCACCGGTGGTGAGATGGCGGTCGCGCTGGCCGCCGACGTGCCTGCCGACCGCCTGCACCTGCACGGCAACAACAAGTCGGCCACCGAGCTGCGCGACGCCATGCGCGCCGGGGTGGGGCGGATCATCGTGGACAGCCACGACGAGCTGGACCGCATCGAGGCGCTGGTCGCCGACGGCGCCCCTGTCCCGCGCGTCCTGCTGCGCGTCACCCCCGGCGTGAAGGCCGAGACCCACGAGTTCATCGCCACCGGCCAGGACGACAGCAAGTTCGGCTTCACGGTCGCCACCGGCGTCGCTGCCGCGGCCGTCGAGCGGGCCCGCACCAGCACCGCCATGGACCTGGTCGGCATCCACGCCCACATCGGCTCGCAGGTCTTCGAGGCCGAGTCCTTCGCCAAGGCCCTGGCCGTCCTGGCCACCTTCACCGCGCCGCTGGACCTGCCCGAGCTGGTCGTCGGCGGGGGGCTCGGCGTCCCCTACGTGACCGGCGAGCACGCCCCGACCATCACCGAGTGGGCCGACCAGCTGAAGGCGGCCGCCGCCGATCTGGGCATCACCGCCACACTCGGCATCGAGCCCGGCCGCGCCATCGCCGCTGCCGCGGCGGTCACCCTCTACACCGTCGGCACGGTCAAGCCGCTGGAGGGGATCCGGACCTACGTCGCCGTCGACGGCGGGATGAGCGACAACCCCCGGCCGGTGCTGTACGGCAGCGGCTACGAGACCTTCCTGCCCCGGGCGGTCGGCGCCGAACGCCACCAGCAGGTCCGCGTGGTCGGCAAGCACTGCGAGTCCGGCGACATCCTGGTGCGCGACGCCGCGGTGCCGGCCGACCTGGCCGTGGGCGACGTCCTGGCGACGCCGGTCACCGGTGCGTACGGCCACTCGATGGGCTCCAACTACAACAAGGTCCTGCGCCCGCCGGTCGTCTTCGTGCGCGACGGCGACGCCCGTCTGGTCGTGCGACGCGAGACCCACGAGGACCTGCTGGTCACTGACCTTGGATGAGAGGGGCAGACGACAGGTCCGCGTGTCGCCGGTCCTCCAGCTCGAGGTGTTCCTGCAGCGCATGCTCCGGCATGGGCCGCCCGAACGCCCAGCCCTGCCCGTACGTGCAGCCACCCTGCAGCAGGGGCTCGCAGCTGGACAGGTGCTCGATCCCCTCGGCGACCACCGGGTAGGGCAGGGCTCCCAGGAACGACAGCATCGACATCCCCACGGGGTCCCGCGAGTCGACCAGCCGGGTGAACGACGCGTCGAGCTTGACGAAGGACAGCGGCAGCCGGTGCAGGTAGCCGAACGAGGCGTAGCCGGTCCCGAAGTCGTCCAGGCCGATGCGCACCCCGAGCTCGCGGAGGTCCTCGAGCGTGCGCTGGATCTGGTGGTCGACCTCCAGGTGGACCCCCTCGGTGATCTCCAGCGACAGCTGCTCGGCGGGCAGACCGCTGCTTGCCAGGACAACCGCGATGTCCTCCACGAACATCGGGTTGCGCAGCTGCATCGGTGAGACGTTGACGCTGATGGAGAAGTCCACTCGTCCGGTCGACTCGCGCACCGCCAGGGCGGCGGTCACGGCCTGGATGGTGACCCAGCGGCCGATGTCGGTGATCATGCCGCTGGCCTCCGCCAGCGGGATGAACTGGTCCGGCGGGACATTCCCGTGGACGGGGTGCTGCCACCGCAGCAGCGCCTCCGCACCGATCGTCCGTCCGGTCCGTAGGTCGCACAGCGGCTGGTAGACCACGTGCAGCTCACGGCGCTCGGCGGCGCCCGCGAGGTCCTTCACCAGGGATGCCCGCAGACAGGCGTCCGGGTCCATGCCGTCGCGGAACCACGAGACCTGACCACGACCGCGGGACTTGGCGTCCGCGATCGCGATGAGGCCGCGGCGCATGAGCGTGCCGCTGCTGACCCCGGCCTCGACCGGGACCACGCCGACGCCGACCGAGACGTGCAGGTCGCTGCTGCCGACGACGATCGGCCGCTGGAAGGCACGGACCAGCGCGGCGACCGTCCGGGCGGCGTCGCGCCGACCGCCGGGCGTGTCGATCAGCAGCGCGAACTGGTCGCTGCCGACACGTCCGGTGACAGCGGGCGCAGGGTCCAGCCGGCCCAACCGCTGGGCGACGGCGATCAGGATGGAGTCACCGACGATGTGCCCCAGCCGGTCGTTCAGGTAGTGGAAGCCGTCGATGTCCACGAACACCATCGAGGCCTCGCCGTCCTCGACGGTCCGTCGGGCCGCGGCCAGGACCATCGCAGACCGGCCGAGCACCCCGGTAAGGCGGTCGTGGTCCAGGTCGTGCTGGTGCTCCGCCAGCGCGGCCCGCAGCACATCCTCTCCTCGCCGCGCCGCGGCCAGCGCCACGCACAGCAGCAGCACCACCACCGGAAGGCGTGGATCGACCCGGGCCGCCAGCGGTGTCGTCATGCACGACACGACCAGCAGGGCCGCCGCCGCCGTGGGGACGGACTGGCGGCGCAGGATCCGGTCCGCCCACGCTGCGGTCGACGAGCGGCGAACCACCTTGTTCGCCTGCTCGGGGCCGCTGGTCATGAGGGCTCATCGGCAGCGGCCGGACGGATCTGACCCGAAGGGCCCCGCCCGTGGCTGCTGCCGCCACGCACCGGGCTCGACGGACGCGCGCGACACGGCGCGTAGCATCCTGTCCCATGGCACCAGAGCAGCGAACCCTGACCGTCGGCCTCCTCGGGCTGGGGGTGGTCGGCAGCGGCGTCGTCACCCTGCTGCGCGACCACGCCGACGAGATCGCCGGCCGGGTCGGCGCCCGTCTGGAGATCGGCCCGGTGGTCGTCCGCGACCCGGCCAAGCCCCGCGACGTCGACGTCGACGTCACCGACGACCCCTCCGCCGTGGTCGGCGCCGAGGGCGTCGACATCGTCGTGGAGGTCATGGGTGGCATCGACCCGGCCCGCGAGCTGCTGACGAAGGCCCTGCAGGCCGGCCAGAGCGTGGTCACGGCCAACAAGGAGCTGATCGCCACCCACGGCGCCGAGCTGCTGAACGCCGCGCAGACGCAGTCGGTGCGCCTGGAGTACGAGGCGGCCGTCGCCGGCGCGATCCCGATCATCAAGCCGATGCGCGAGTCGCTGGCCGGCGACCGGGTCCGCAAGGTCCTGGGGATCCTGAACGGCACCACCAACTACATCCTGACCCGCATGACGGAGGAGGGGGCGGACCTGGACCCCGTCCTGGCCGAGGCGCAGGACCTGGGGTATGCGGAGAAGCCGGACCCCTCCGCCGACGTCGACGGGCACGACGCGGCCGCCAAGACCGCGATCCTTGCCTCCCTGGCCTTCGACGCCGAGGTCACCCGCGACCAGGTGCACACCGAGGGCATCCGCGACGTCACCGCCACCGACATCGCCAACGCCCGCCGCATGGGCTACGTCATCAAGCTGCTCGGCATCGCCGAGGAGGTCGAGGACGCCGACGGCAGCCGCTCGATCGGTGTGCGTGTCCATCCCGCCTGGGTCCCCGCCGAGCACCCCCTGGCCAGCGTCCGCGAGGCCTTCAACGCCATCTTCGTCCAGGCCGACGCCGCCGGCGAGCTGATGTTCTACGGTCGTGGCGCAGGGTCCCTGCCCACCGCCAGCGCCGTCGTCGGCGACGTCGTCACCGCGGCACGGGCGCTGCTGGCCGGCGAGCAGCTGCCCAGCGCCGCGATCTCGCGCAAGCCGATCCGTCCGATCGACGATGCGACGGTGCAGTACTACGTGCTGCTGGACGTCGCCGACGAGGCCGGGGTGCTGTCGAAGGTCGCGGCGACCTTCGGCGCCAACGACGTGTCGATCCGCAGCGTGTGGCAGGAGGGGGAGGACGACCACGCCCAGCTGCTGCTGGTCACCCACGCCGCGCGCGAGGGCAACGTCCGGGCGTGCGTGGCCGAGCTCGAGCAGCTGGCCGAGGTCAGGGCCGTCGCGTCGCTGATGCGGGTGGAGGGGCGGGAGCTGTAGCCACCAGCTGCGGGGTCGGCCCGGCCAGCAGCTCGGCGACCGGTTGCGGGCGGGCGAACAGGTAGCCCTGGACGTACTCCACACCGAGCTCGACCAGCAGCTGCAGCGCGGCGGGGGACTCGACCTGCTCGGCGATCACAGGCAGACCCAGCGACCGGGCCAGCGACACGATGGACTGCACGATCATGAGGTTGGTCTCAGAGGTGTGCAGGTCGCGGATGAAGCCGCCGTCGATCTTCAGGACGTCGACGTCCAGGCGCTGCAGGTAGTTGAAGGTCGCGAAACCCGAGCCGAAGTCGTCCAGCGCGATCTTGCAGCCCCGCTCGCGCAGGGCCGCGGCCACGGCGGCGACGACCGTGGCGTCGGCCAGCGCCGCCGTCTCGGTGATCTCGATCAGCAGACAGCCCTCGGGCAGGCCGCCGCCCGACAGCGTGTCGAGGAACCCGGGCAGCGCCGGGTCGACGAAGGTCTGCGCCGACAGGTTGACGGCGACCTCGATCGGGACGCTGCTGGCCAGGATCAGCTCGACGGCCGTGCGCAGCATCCGGCGGTCGATGCCGCCCATCAGGCCGGACCGCTCGGCGATGGGAAGGAAGGCGATCGGTGGGACCAGCTGGCCGTCGTCGTCGCGGTAGCGCACCAGCAGCTCGAAGCGTCGGACCCGGTCGTTCAGGTCGGTCGACACGATCGGCTGGGCGAAGGCCTCCAGGTGCCCGTCGAGGGCACGCAGACGCTGGATCCACAGCTGTCGTTCGGCCACACCCTCCCGCCGGCCCGAGCCGTGGTCGTAGACGGCCACACGGTTGCGGCCGGCGTCCTTGGCGTCGTACATCGCAAGCTCTGCACAGGCGATCGCGTCGTCGGGTGACAGCGTTCTGTCGTCGCCGAACTGCACGACACCAAGGGACGCCGTCACCGCCGGACCGGCCGCACCGGTCACCCGGGTGCGGTGCCGCAGCGCGCCCAGGACCGTTGTGGGGACCGACCGCGCCGCCGACGGGGACACGTCGGGCAGCAGGATGCCGAACTTGTCGCCACCGATCCGGCTGACGATGGCGTCAGCAGGGACGATGGCGCGCAGGAGGTCGGCGATGTCGACCAGCAGCGCGTCACCGACGACGTGGCCGGCGGCGTCGTTCACGGACTTGAAGCCGTCGAGGTCCAGCACGATGAGGGCCGACTGCAGCCCTGCAGGCAGGTCGCCGATCGCCTCGCACAGGCCCCGACGGCTGACCAGGCCCGTCAGCGCGTCTCGGCCCAGCAGCCCCCGCAGCCGCGTCTCCTCGGCCACCCGTGCAGAGACGTCGGCGGCCTGGACGACCCGACCGACACCCGGGACGGGTGTGTCCGCGACGTGCAGGTCGACCACAGGGGCGTGCGCCCCGGCGCCCAGACGGACGGTCCACGGGCCGCCTCCGTCCTGTGGCAGTGCCTCGTGTCCGTCGACGGGGCGGACCAGCGACCGCAGCGTGATGCCCGACAGGTCGGGGTAGCCGGTCAGCCGGTGCATCGCCGGGTTGCACCGCAGGATCCTGTCCTCGTGGTCCACGACGGCGGTCGCGATGGGACTGCCCTCGATGACGGCCCACTGGGCGTCCTGTGCGTGACGTCCCCCTCCACCGCGGATCTCGGCGATCCTGCTGCGCAACGACACCAGCAGCGCCCCTGCCACCGTGACGTTGGCCAGCACGATCACCAGCTCGGGGGCGATCGCTTGTCCGAGCAGCACATCTCCTCCACGCGTCGGCTCCGGGGGGCATCGATGTCGGCCCTGGGGGCCGGCACCGTCGGTGCGTACTCATCGGCCGGTCGGGGCGCCACCTGAGGGCTCCTGGGCGACCCGACCGGCTGAGTGGGCGCCGGCGGCCCCCTAGACTCCGCCCGGTGAGCACCACCGACGGAACCGCCACCGCCCCGCAGTCCATCGCCGAGGACCAGGGCCGGATCCTCGGCCGGCACGAGCAGGACGACTCGCTGCTGGTCGGCGTCCGGGTGCCGGCGACATCGGCGAACCTGGGGCCGGGCTACGACAGCTTCGGCGTGGCCCTGGACGTGCCGTTGGTGCTGGTCGCCGGCCCCCGGCGGGACCAGCGGATCATCGCGGTCGGGCAGGGTGCGGTGGAGCTGCCGACGGGTGACGACAACCTGGTGTGGCAGGCGGTGCTGGCCTGGTGCGCCCATGCCGGCACCACCCCGCCGGACGTGTCGGTCCGCGTCGACAGCGCCATCCCGCTGCAGCGCGGCATGGGGTCCTCAAGCGCCGCCGCGGTGGCCGGGCTGGTCCTGGGCCGGGCGCTGACGGGCGGGACGGCGTCGGTCGAGCAGCTGCTGGCGCTGGCCACCGAGCTGGAGGGGCACCCCGACAACGCGGCCGCCGCGATCGCCGGCGGGCTGGTCACCTGCGCACCGGACGGGCGCATGACCCGCGTGCCGCCGTCGACCAGCCTGCGGCCGCTGCTGGTCGTCCCCGCGCAGCGGCAGTCCACGGACGAGTCGCGGGGCGTGCTGCCCCAGACCGGCCCGCTGTCGGTGGCCGCGGCCAACGGCGCCCGCGCGACGGCGACCTTCGCCGGGCTCGCCGGGCTGGTCCCGCTGGACAGCCGCGACATGGTCGACGCACTCCACGAGCCGGCACGCCTGCCACGCATGCCCCTCAGCAACGCCGTCATCACGGCCCTGCGCGAGGCCCGGGTCCCCTGTGCCCTGTCCGGCTCCGGCCCGACGGTCCTGGCCGTCCTCCCCGAGCACGACGACGCGGCCGCAGCACGCGTGACCGCGATCGTCACCGAGGTGGCCGCAGGCGAGCCGGTGGAGATCCTCCCCACCTCGTGGGACCTGGCAGGCGCGGTCGTCTGTCCTCCCGGACGGACGCTGGGTCCGACCGGCTGACAGCGCCACCGACACCGTGCTTGTCGGCGTCGGACGGACCCGGCTATGCTCGTCATGCGGCGTTCGGGATCGTCGCGAGTCGCTTCCCAGGGACCTCACCGCCACGGTGAGGGGGTCCACCGGGTCGGTCAGGACTCGCGCGCCGCACACCCCCACACCGGGGGGCAGCCTCCGCGGAGGAGCCCCCGTCAGACCGTTGCCCGGGTCCACCTCGACCTGTGGCAGCTCCACAGCACAGGAGAGGGCATGGATCGCAGCGTCCTGGCTCGCAAGCCGATGACCGAGCTCAAGGACATCGCGTCGCATCTGAACATGCGTGGCTACAACAAGCTCCGCAAGGCAGAGCTGATCGATGCCATCATGCAGAGCGGTCCCGATGGCGGTGGCCAGCAGACGCTGACCGCTGACCTCGAGACGGCCGCGGCGACCGATGCCCCCACACCCGCGGAGGGGGAGGAGGGCGCCCGCAAGGTGCTGCCCCCGACCGCCCGTGAGCAGGCCGGGGACGCGGTCGAGGATGCTGCCGCTACCGAGGACGCCGACGACGCGGCCCCCAGCCGGTCGCGCAACGGGCGGACCCGGACCCGCAACGGCGCCACGCGCGACACCGACGGGGCGACGGCACAGGCATCCACGGCCGACTCCGGCGCGACGGCCCCCTCGGCCGACGGTCGTGAGCAGTCCGAGGACGACGACGAGGACGCCGGCAGCCGCAAGCGCCGCAACCGTCGTGACCGTCGCAAGCGCAACCGCGACCGCCAGGACGAGGGGAACGGCCAGGACAACGGCAGCCAGCCGTCCGGCCAGGACCAGTCCGGCAAGGACCAGTCCGGCAAGGACCAGTCCGGCAAGGACCAGTCCTCGGGCCAGCAGCAGCGCGGCCAGGGCGGATCGGGCAACGAGCCCGGTGAGGTCCGCGCCGGCGTGCTGGACATCCTCCCCGAGGGCTACGGCTTCC
>JBFKGB010000023.1:0-16570 GCA_041633535.1 Euzebya sp.
CGACCGCGAGCCCCCCGACCCCAGTCGACCTGATCGACCACGATGCCTGCGACCGCACCGGCTACGACGGCCACTGTCGGCGAGAGGTGCGACCACGAACCCCCCGAGCCCAGTCGACCTGATCGACCACGATGCCTGCGACCGCACCGGCTACGACGGCCACTGTCGGCGAGAGGTGCGACCGCGAGCCCCCTGCCCTCACTCGACCGGGTCGACCACGATGCGTGCGATGGCGCCGTCGACGACGGTGAAGACCGCCCGCACGTCGACCTCGTGGCTGGCGGCGATCCGCCCCTCCTCGTCCCGGACGCTGAAGCGACGGGTCATGACGCAGGCCACCCTGCCGCCCTCCCGGACGACGCTGCGCAGGACCGTCGTCGGCCGTTGGGCACCGAGCGTCCCGTCGAACAGACCGGCCAGCTGGCTGTGTCCGGTGGCGGTCCCGCCCTGGGACGTGAACACCGCGTCGGGGGCGAACGTCCCCAGCACGTCGGCAAGGTCGCCGTGGTTGAGCGCGGCGACGTGTGCGTCGATCGCCTGCTGCACCTCGTCGGTCATGGTCCTGCCCACCCTAGCGGCAGGGTTATGCTGCAGGTCACATGGAGGATCTCTTCGGCAACCTCGACCTCGACCCCATCGCCTCACCCATCGGGCTGGTGGTCATCGCCCTCGGCATCAGGATGGTGCTGGGCGCCTTCAAGACAGCGATCAAGCTGCTGTTCCTGCTGGTCGTCCTCGTCGGTGCCTACCTGTTCTTCTACGGCGGCAACGTCACCTGACGTCTGCGTCCTGAGGCGTGTGCAGGCGCCATGACCCGGGACGTGCACGGATCGTCCGGCGGGACGGCAGGTCGACCAGCTCACCGTCGATGTTCCACGACGCAGGGCCGTCCTCGTGCAGCTGCACGTCCACGACGCTGCCGCGACGGTGCAGCACGTCGTCGCGCTCCAGGTGGGTGCCGCGCAGCATCGCGGTGGTGGTGGCGGCGAGCTCCGACCGGGTGGCCGCGGTCAGCACCACCAGGTCCAGCAGGCCGTCGGAGGGGTCGGCCGGCGGGCAGATCCATGTGCCCCCGCCGATGCGGGGGCCGTTGAACACCCCCAGCATCGCCACGGGCTCGCTGTCCAGCACCACCTCGTCGTCGACCGTCACGGTGACCGTCCTCGCCCGGAAATCCGCAGCCGCACGCACGGCACCGGCCGGGTAGGCCAGCTTGCCCATCGACGCCTTCATGCCCGACGCGGCCTCGGCGGCGTCCACGCCGATGCCCAGATGGGCGGCGTTGGTCGCCAGGACCCCCTCGACGTCCATCAGGTCCATCGCCCGGACCACACCCGACCCCGCCAGCGCGGCGGCCTCGACCAGGTCCTCGGGCAGGCCGACACCGCCGGCGAAGTCGTTGCCGGTCCCACCGGGCAGCAGCAGGACCGGGTTGGGATCCCGTCCAGCAGGTTGACGAACCGGTGCAGGGTCCCGTCACCCCCGACGACCACCAGCACGGTGTCGGTGTCGGCGCCCTCGACCGCGGCACGGACCTCCTCGTCGCCGTCGACGAGGGCGACCTCCACGTCGCCGTGCTGCGCCAGCTCGTCATGGACGGCGACCAGGTCGGGGTCACGGCGCCAGGAGGCGTCCTCGGCCTCCTCGACGTCGTCATCGACGCTGCCGGCACCGGGGTTGACCAGGACGAGGTAGGTCTGCATCCCAGGGCTCTATCCCACACCCCGGTCCCGCACGCCTGGACCGCCGCGGGGGCGTGACCGTCGGCCCCCGGGGGCACCATGCCGCCCATGACCTCAGCGACACAGCGCCGCCTCGCCCGTCTCGTCGTCACCGGGCTGGGGGCGACACGCCTGGTGGAGGGGGTGGTGGAGTCCGCGGCCCCCGGCGCCTTCATCACCCGCATCGGGGCGACCGACCCCGGACCGGGGACTTTGATGGGCTTCCGCATGAAGGGTGGCCGGGATGCGGGCCTGGGCGTGATGACGCTGCTGTCGGTCGGGGACGACCGGGCGCTGGCCCGGCTGGCGGTCGGCGCGATCGTCGTCGATGCCGTCGACGGTCTGGCGGTGGTCATGGACCGCGGGCGGACGTTCGGCCCGCCGGTCCAGCCCATGGGCGCGGTGCTGGGGTTCGTGACGGCCGGCGTGGCCGCCTGGGCCGCCCGGACCCTCAGCAGCTGACAGCTCCCAGGTTCCTCAGCCCGACGTCGGGATCTGGATGCCCTCGGAGGGCTGGACGATGACGAACCCACGTCCCTGGAAGGCGACCTGGAACGCCTCGCCGGACCCACGGCCGACCAGCGCACCGGCCTTGAAGCTGGACCGCAGCTGCGTCTGCAGGTCCGCCGACCAGGCGACGACCGCCTGGGTGTCGGCGAACGTCGGGGCCTCGCCGGCGTCCAGCACCACGGGCGGGCCGTCGGTGGTGATGGCGACCCAGCCGTTGCCGCGCAGCGTGGTGTTGAACAGCCCTCCGGTGGCGATGCTGCCGCCCTTCACCCGCTCGATGTTCCAGTCCAGGCTGGCGGAGAAGCCCAGCACGTTCTTGCCGCTGATGGACAGCCCGGCGTTGTTGAGCTGGAGCAGGTGCACGTCGTAGGCCAGCTCGGCCAGGAAGACGTCACCCTGCCCGCTGACGCGCATCAGCGGTACCCCCTCGCCGGTGAGGGCCTTCTTGATGAACTTGGCCGCGCCCCCGCCCTCGAAGGAGAAGTCGACGTTGCCCTGGTAGGCCACCATCGCGCCCTGCCGGGCCATGAACGGCTCGCCCAGCCGCACCCGCAGCATCTTGTTGTTCTGGTTGCCGATGGGCGTGGCCTCGCGCTCGCCGTAGCGACCGTCGACCAGGTCGCCGGTGATGCCCGAGAAGCCCGACATCGCGGGCTGCTGGACGACAGCGGGTCCGCCAGCCGTCGCCACGCCAGGACCGGCCTGACCGGCCTGGTCGCCCTGACCGCCCTGGCCGCCCTGGCCGCCCTGGCCCAGGGGGACCACGCCGACCTGCCCCTGGTGGGCGACCTGGTCGGTCCACCGCTCGCCGTCCCACCACCGGTACTCGAACCGGCCCTCGGGATCCGGTCGCCACTCTGCCGTCATCGTCCTACCCCTCACATGTCGCTTGCGTCCGCGGCCCGGCGGCCGCACAGGCTGGACCGTAGCGGGTCAGGACAGCGCCCTGACCACCGCCTGCACCAGCCCGTCGATGTCGTGGGGGTCCGCCTCGGCGGCGACGGTCAGGCCCAGCTCCTCGCACGACGCAGACGTCATCGGGCCGATGCTGACGATCCTGACGTCGGGGTGGGGCAGGTCGCCGAGCAGCCCGACCAGGTTGGTCGCCGTCGAGGAGGACCCCAGCGCGACGGCGTCGAAGCCGCCGTCCAGCAGGCGTTCGCGGACGTCGTCGGGAAGCCCAGGGGCGGGGACGGTGCGGTACGCCTCGACCTCGTCGTAGGCGATCCCCGCGGCGGCCAGCAGCGAGGTGAGGGTGTCGGTGGCCAGGTCGGCCCGTGGCAGCAGGATCGGTCGGGTCGCGTCGTCGTCGACCTCGGCGAGGGCCAGCCCCAGGCCCTTGGACGTCGTGCTGTCCGGGACCAGGTCAGCCACCACCCCGCGCTCGGCCAGCGCCGCGACGGTCCCGCCGCCCACGCACGCCACACGGGTGCCGCCCAGCCAGCGGGAGTCCCCACCAGCTTGGGCGATGGCGTCGAACAGCGCGGTCACCGCGTTGGGGCTGGTCAGGCCGATCCAGGAGTAGACGCCGTCGCGCAGGCGCAGCACGGCGGCCGTCAGCGCAGCGGGGTCCGACGTGGGCTCGACGGCGATGGTCGGCGCCTCGACCGGCTGGGCCCCCAGCGCACGAAGCCGCTGGCTCAGGTCGCTGGCCTGCTGACGGGTGCGCGGGACCAGGACGGTCCGGCCGTGCAGCGGCAGGGTGTCGAACCAGCGCAGCTCCTCGGCGAGCGCGGCGACCTCGCCGATCACGGTGACCGCGGGGGAGCCGAAGCCGGTCTCCTCGATGCGGTCGGCGATGTCGGCGAGGGTGCCGCTGATCTGCTCCTGCTGCGGCGTGGTGCCCCATCGCACGCTGGACACCGGCGTCGCGGCGTCCCGGCCGGCGGCCATCAGCGCCTCGGCGATCCGGCGGATCCGGCCGACGCCCATCAGGAAGACCAGCGTGCCGGGGAAGGCCGCGAGGGCCTCGTAGTCGACCTGGGTGTCCTCCTTGGTGGGGTCCTCGTGGCCGGTCACGACGGCGAAGGCCGGGGAGGTCCCGCGGTGCGTCACGGGGATGCCCCCGTAGGCCGGCGCGGCGATCGAGGACGTCACGCCGGGCACGATCTCGAACGGCACCCCGGCGGCGACACAGCGCTGTGCCTCCTCCGAGCCCCGGCCGAACACGAACGGGTCGCCACCCTTGAACCGGACGACCGCATGTCCCTCGGCGGCCTTGTCGACCAGCAGCTCGTCGATCTCGTGCTGCTGCATCTTGTGGCGGTCGGGCAGCTTGCCGACGTCCACCATCTCGGCGTCGGGGCGGCACAGCGCCAGGGCCTCCGGGGGTGACAGCCGGTCGTAGGCCACGAAGGTCGCGCTTGCCAGCAGCGTCGCTGCCCGCGTGGTCACCAGGCCGAGGGCGCCGGGGCCCCCGCCGACCAGGTAGACGGTCCCGGGGACCGCCGGCTGACCGCCGAGTTCGTTGATCTCCATGATGCTGAGCGTCTCCGTGGGCGCGGTCCTGGGCGGACCGCCGTCGTGTTCGTCGTGGACGGCCCGGGCTAGACGCCCAGGGTCTCCTTCATCTCAAGACCGAGCTGGGTCCCGATCTCGATCCCCTGGTCGAAGCCGCCCGTCGTGGACAGGCGCAGGACCCTGCGGTTGCGTGGGTCCCCGAGCATGCCCAGCAGCTCCAGCCCACCCAACCCGGTCAGCGAGCACAGCGCGCCGACGGGCGTGGTGCAGCCGGCCCCGAGGGCGGCCAGGAAGGCGCGCTCGGTCTCGACGGCCTTGCGGGAGGGCATGTGGTCCACGGCCTCGAGCGCCGCGCGGGTGCGGGCGTCGTCGGCGCGGCACTCGATGGCGATCGCGCCCTGTGCCGGGGCCGGCACCATCTCACCCGGCTCCAGGGGGACGGCCTTCAACGGCAGGTCCAGCGGACCCACCCCGCCCCGCTCGGGGGAGGTGTAGAGCCGCTTGACGCCGGCGAGGGCCACCACGACCGCGTCGTACTCGCCGTCGGCCACCTTCTGCAGCCGGGTGTCCAGGTTCCCCCGCAGCGGCAGCACCTGCAGTCCCGGCTTGACGCGCAGCAGCTGCAGCCGGCGACGCTCCGAGGAGGTCCCGACCACGGCGTTGGCGGGCAGGTTCGCGAAGGTCGTGCCGTCCCTGCTGACCAGCAGGTCGCGGGGGTCCTCGCGACCGGGGATGGCGGCGATGTGCAGGTCGGGGTGGGACTCCGTCGGCACGTCCTTGAACGAGTGGACCGCCACATGGCAGTCACCGGACAGCACCGCCTCGCGCACCTGGTCGACGAACAGGCCCTTGACGTCGAAGGCCTCGATGCGGCGCTCGGGGTTGTCGTCCCCGGTCGAGGACATGGGCACCAGCTCGAAGGGCTGGCCGGTCCGCTCGGTGATCCGGACCCCGGTCTGGTGTGCCTGGGCGCGTGCGAGGGCAGAGCGGCGGGTGGCGATGCGGATCATGCGGTCGCAGGATACGCGGCGCGACAGCTAGGCAGGTGCCCCATCGTCCTCGGGGTCGAGGTCGAACAGATGGGTGACAGCCCGCACGAAGCGCTCGCCGTCGGGACTGTCGACCAGCTTCTTCAGCCGGACGCTGGGCTCGTGCAGCAGCGTGTTCACGATGCCCCGCGTCAGGGCCTCGACGGCATCCCGCTGGGTCTCGTCGAGGGTCGCCAGCCGCGCGGACAGCCGCTCGATCTCGGCCTCGCGGATGTCGTTGGCGCGGGTGCGCAGCGCTGCGATCGTCGGGCCGGCCTGGACACCACGGCTCCATGCTGCGAAGGCCTCGGCCTCCTGGGCGATGATCTCGCGTGCCGCACGGATGGCATCACCCGTCGGACCCTGCGTCACGACCCGGCGCAGCGCCTCGATGTCCACGACGGTGACCCCAGGGACCTCGTGCGCACCCCGTTCGACGTCGCGGGGGACGGCCAGGTCCACCAGGACCAGGGGGCGGTCGGGCCGCAGCGCCATCGCCTCGTGCACGGCGTCGATGGTGATCAGCGGGACGCTCGAGTCCGTGGAGGTCACCACCATGTCGGCGGCCGTGAGGACCAGCGGCAGCTCGTCCAGCGGGTGGGCACGACCGCCGATGCGCTCGGCGAGACCCTCCGCCTTCTCCTGCGTCCTGTTGGTGATCAGGACCTCGCGGGCCTGCTCGGCGACGCGGGTGCCGACCATGCCACCGATCTTCCCGGCACCCACGAGCGCGACGACAGGACTGTCGGCCGTCAGGTACTCCTGACCGGTCGCCAGCGCGACGTCCACGATCGATGCGGCGCCGTCGGAGATCGCCGTCTCGGCGCGGGTACGCCGCCCGACGCGGACCGCCTGGCGGAACACCCGGTGCAGCAGGGTGCCGGCGGTGCCCTCGTCGTTGGCGTTGGCGAACGCCTGGCGCACCTGGCCGTGGATCTGCCGCTCGCCCACGACCATCGAGTCGAGGCCGCTGGCGACGGCGAACAGGTGCTCGGCCGCCCCGGTGTCGAAGCGGTCGAACAGCAGGTGGCTGAACCGGTCGTGGGGTTCCCCTGACCACTCGGCGAAGTGGTCACGGAGGTCCGCGACGCCGCCGTGGTAGCGGGTGACGTTGGCGTAGATCTCGACGCGGTTGCAGGTCGAGATGATCGCGGCCTCCATCACGTGCTCGCGCTCCATGACCGATGCCAGCGCCTTGGCGTGCATCTCTGCCGACACAGCCATGCGGTCCAGCAGGTCAACTGGAGCCGTGCGGTGGCTGATGCCGAGGACGAGGAGGGTCATGGGGAGTCGACGCCTGAGGGTAACGGGGGCTTGGGACGCACGCCAGTCAACGGTCGGCGCGCATGCGGAGACGCGCGCACGGCGGCCGCACCTGGGTCCACAGTAGTCCCATGACCGCCCGGTGGCGAAACCGGGCGGGACCGTCGCCCAGGGGTCAGGCCAGCAGGATCCGGCTGATGATCACCTTCTGGATCTCGCTGGTGCCGCCGCCGATGGTGGACAGCTTGGCGTCCCGCCAGCCGCGCTCGACCGGGAAGTCCTTCACGTAGCCCCAGCCGCCGTGGATCTGGATCGCGGCGTCGGCGTTCTCCAGCGCGCACCGGCCGATGTAGGCCTTGGCCATGGACGCCTCCAGCTGGTGGTCCAGCCCCTGGTCCTTCTTCCACGCGCCGTACCGCAGCATCAGCCGAGCCGACTCCAGGTTGATCTTCATCTCGGCGAGCTTGTGGGCGATGGTCTGGAAGTGGGCGATCGGCTTGCCGAAGGCCTCGCGCTGCTTGGCGTAGGCGATGGAGTCGTCCAGCCCCCGCTGCATCCCGCCGATCGCCGAGCCCAGCATGACGGTGCGCTCCCAGCTGAAGCACTCGAAGCCGATGGCCCACTGGGCGGTGCCGACGTCACCGAGGCGCTGACTGTCGGGCACCCGCACGTCGACCATCACCATCTCCGAGGTCGGCGAGGACCGGTTGCCCATCTTGTCCAGGTGGTTGCCGACGGACAGCCCGGGGGTGTCGGCGTCCAGGATGAACGCGGTCATCCCCTGCTCGCCGGTGCGGGCGATGACGGTGAAGACATCGCAGACCGGGCCGTTGGTGATGAAGGTCTTGGTGCCGTTGATCACCCAGTCGTCGCCGTCGGCGACCGCACGGGTGGTGATGCCCGAGGTGTCCGAGCCGTGGTCGGGCTCGGTGATGCCCCAGGCACCGATCCACTCGCCGCTGGCCAGCTTCGGCAGGTAGCGCTGCTTCTGCTCCTCGGTGCCGTGCAGCTCGATGGGCTTGGCGCCGATGACCAGGTGGGCCCCCATCGACAGGCCCAGGCCGGCGTCCAGGCCGCCGTAGGACAACGCCTCGAGCGCCAGGCCCGTGTCCAGCGCGCCGGCGCCACTGCCCCCGTACTCCTCGGCGATGCACATGCCGGTCAGCCCGACCTCGCCGCAGGCGCGCCACACGTCGCGGTCGAAGCGCCCCTCGCGGTCCCGCAGGCCGGCCTCCGGCTCGACCACGTCGCGGGCGAAGGTGACGATGGTCTTGTAGAGCTGCTGCTGCTCCTCCGAGAGCGCGAAGTCCATGGAGCCCTCCAAGGGCGTGTGAGACACAGGCCGTTCCCGTGTCTCACCCACTATCGCCCATGCGGACCCCGCACGTCGACCCGATGTCGCGCGTGGGTGTCAGCCGGTGAAGCCGAAGGTGGGGCCGGTCGAGCCGTACTTCGCCTGCGTCCGCTGGTCCTTCTCGACGACCGTGTCGTGCATGGCCTGCTGGGCGGCGGCCACACGCTCGGCCAGCGCCGGGTCACCGGTGGCCAGGATCCGGGCGGCCAGCAGCCCCGCGTTGCGGGCGTTGCCGATGGCGACGGTGGCGACCGGGACACCCTTGGGCATCTGCACGATCGACAGCAGCGCGTCGATGCCCTGCAGGTTGCCGATCGGGACGGGGACGCCGATGACCGGGAGGGTGGTGAACGCCGCCAGCATCCCGGGCAGGTGGGCGGCGCCGCCCGCCCCGGCGATGATGACCTTCAGCCCACGGGCCGCGGCCTCCTGGCCGTACGTCGCGAGGACGTCGGGGGTGCGGTGGGCCGAGACGATGCGGACCTCGTGGGGGATGTCCAGCTCGCGCAGCGCCTCGATCGCGTCCTCCATGACCGGTAGGTCGCTGTCGCTGCCCATGGTCACGCCGACCAGCGGTGTGGTGTCGCTCATGCCGTTCCCTCCAGCACCGCTGCGGCCTCGCGGGCCGCGGCGGTGACCTGCTCGTGGTCATCGCCCACGGCCGTCACGTGCCCGATCTTGCGGCCCGGCCGGGGGCTCTTGTCGTACAGGTGGATCTTGACATCGGGGGCGACCAGCGGCACCCGGTCGCGAGGGTCACCGGTGGTGCCGACGACGTTGACCATCACGCTTGCGGCGGCGCGCTGCGCCACCGACCCCAGCGGCCAGCCCAGCACCGCGCGGGCGTGGTTCTCGAACTGCGAGGTGACGCAGCCGTCGATGGTGTGGTGCCCGGAGTTGTGCGGCCGGGGGGCGATCTCGTTGACGAGCAGGCGGGGCTCCCCGTCCTCACCCGGGACGACGAACAGCTCGACGGCGAGGACACCGACGGACTCCACGACGTGGGCGACCTGCTGGGCCAGCCGCAGCGCCTTGGCCGACAGGTCGACCGGCAGATGGTCCGCGGCGGCGTGGACCTCGCGGCACATGCCCTCGATCTGGACCGACTCGACCGGGCTGTAGGCCTGGCGCTCACCGTTGGCGGAGGTGACGACCAGGACCGCCAGCTCCTGCACCAGGTCCAGCATCGGCTCGGCCAGGACCGGCCGGCCGGCCGCGGCCGACAGCATGTCGGTGGCGTCCTCAGGACCCTTGACGACGGCGACGCCGCGCCCGTCGTAGCCACCGTGCGGCGCCTTCAGCACCACGGGCCAGCCGTGCTCGTCGGCGAAGGCGGTCAGCTGCTCGACGTCGGCGACCTCGGCGAACGGCGGGATCGGCAGGCCTGCCTCGGCGAAGCTGCGCCGCTGGTGCAGCTTGTCGGCGAAGGCCAGCGTCGTGGAGCTGGGCCGCACCACGACGCCATCGGCCTCGAGGGCCTGGATGGCCTCCAGCGGGACCAGCTCGTGGTCGAAGGTGACCACGTCCACCTGGTCGGCGAGACGCCGTAGCGCCTCGGGGTCGTCGTGTGCGCCGTCGACGACGGTGAACAGGCCCCGCACGCCCTCGTCGGACGCACCGGCCAGCACACGGACGTCGACGCCCAGCCGTGCGGCGTCCAGCGCCGTCATACGTGCCAGCTGTCCGCCACCAACCACTCCGAGAACCGCGACCACTGCCGTCTCCTGTCCGCTCGTCGAACGCCGAAGGATAGGAAACCGCGCCCTCGGTGACCAACCCGCCCCGCGGACCGCTCAGCCGGAGGCCAGGTAGCTCGACGTCCGGGCGCGTGGGCTGGCGTCGACCAGCTCGACGCCGGCGTCCGCCACCGCCCGGACCGTCCGCTCCAGCCGTTGGGGCCGCCACCCCTCTGCCCACGGGTCGTCGCGGTCCAGCACCGTCCCCAGCGTGAAACGGGTGGGGTCCAGGTCGTCGGTGACCTCGTCCCAGTCCAGCGGGGTGGCGACGGTCGCCTGCGGCTGCGCGCGCGGGCTCCACGCGGCGATCAGCGTCGAGCTGCCGCCACGCGACCAGTCCACCAGGGTCCGGCCGCCACGGTCGTCCTTGCGCATCTCGACGGTCAGCTCCTCGGGATGCCGGTCCACGACCATCCGTGCGATCGCCAGGGTCAGGGGTCGCAGCAGGTCCGGGCCGTAGCGCCGCTCGATCGGCACGATGACGTGCAGGCCACGTCCACCGCTGGTCTTCACGACCGGGTCCAGCCCCAGGTCGGTCAGGACCTCGCGCGCCCAGCGGGCCACCCGTGCCGGCGGGACCGGGTCGGCGCCGGGGTCGATGTCCAGGACCAGCTGGTCGGCACGGTCGGGGCGGTCGATGCGCAGCAGCGCCGGGTGCAGCTCGATGGTGTTCTGCTGGGCGAGCCACGCCAGGTCGTCGACGTCGTCGACGACGGCGTAGGCGATCTCGCGGTCGGCGGAGTCGGCCCACTGCCGCCACCGTCGGATCGACGCCGGCGCGTGGTCCGGCAGGTCCTTCTGGAAGAACCCCTTGCCGTCCACGCCCTTGGGGAAGCGCTTGAGCGACAGCGGCCGGTCGGCCAGCTGGGGCAGCAGCCGGTCGGCAGCCGCCGTGACGTAGTCGAACAGGTCGCGCTTGGTCAGCCCGACCTGCGGCCACAGAACCTTGTCGGGGCTGGACAGCGTGACGCTCATCCGGCCCCCGGGCCCTCCTCGCCCTCAGCCGGGGCCTCCTCCTCGCCGACCGGCGGCTCCTCGCCACCGGGGGGTGCCCCGTCCTGGCCGATCAGGATGCCGAAGACCTGCTCCTCCACCATCTGGGAGATGGCGGCGAACCCGCCGACGTAGGTGACCAGCGGTGCGGTGTAGCGCAGGTCGGTGAAGTACTGCACGGCCCCGGCGGACCGGGTGATGTCCTGGCCGTCGCCCATGATCATCACACCGCCGGTCGAGACGACCGCCGACGCCGCCGACAGCGCGTCGGGGAAGTCCGTGCCGGTCACCATCCAGGTGTTGAACGGCACGCCGCCGTAGCCGATGGCCCGCTGGGCCAGCAGGTAGGAGGTCTCGTACCGGTCGGCACCGGCGATCCGCTCGACCGCCACGCCCCGGCCGGTCAGGTCGTCGGCGACGGCCTGGCTGACCGCGGCCGTCCCACCGGCGATGGCGACGTCGACGATGCCGAGGTCGCTGATGGTGGTCGCGGTGGCGGCCGGGAGGTCACCCGAGCGGGTCAGCAGGATCGGCGACCGCTCGTAGCCGGCGACGACGCCGGCGGAGACCGCGTCGGGCCACCCACGGGCGGGGTCGGCGTTCTCGCCCTCGACCAGCCAGGCCCGTGGACCGCCCAGCCGCCGGGCCACGCCGTCGGCGACGGCGTACCGGTCGGCCCCACCGATCCGCTCGATGGTGGTGACCCCGGCGTTGCGCAGCTGCGCCTCGACGTCAGGACCCAGCTGGCCGTCGGGCGCCACGATGATCACGCGGGTGGTCCCCATCGCGGCCATCTGCTCGCCCACCCCGGGCGACAGGGTCGAGGGGTCGCTCAGCAGCACCGGCGCGGTCTCGCTGGCTGCGAGGGGGCCGGCGACCAGCGCCGCGGGGTAGTCGTCGGCCGGGGCCAGCACGACGGTCTCTGCGAAGCCGAAGGCATAGCTTGCGGTGGCGATCGCGGTCCCGATCCGGTCCTCACCCGCGACCCGGTTGAAGATCGGCGGGCAGGTGGGGCAGAAGGGCGAGTCCACGAAGACGCCGATGCCGAAGAAGCCGCGCACCACCCGGTCCAGCTGGCTGGTGGCGGTCGTGCCGTCGCCGAGCTGCAGGTAGGCGGGGCCGTCGGCGTAGGCGCTGCCCTCGATCGGGACCTCGGTCGGCCCCTCGGTGGGACCACCGGGGCCCGGCTGGGGCGGCCCGGGGTCAGAGATCAGCGGCACGTCGATGGTGGCGACGACCTGGTCGTTGCGCGGGGCGTCCTCCAGCTGGGTGACCAGCTCGGGCAGGCTCTGCTCGTCCGTGCTGCCGCACAGCTCGGGGAAGAAGAAGCAGTCGGGACCGAAGAAGCCGAACGGGCTGCCGCCCGACACGATCAGCGACCCGCTGCCGTAGGCGTCGTCGGGCACCACCGTCGACAGGGCCACGGTCACCGGCGTCCGGTCCCGGGCACCCACCAGGTCGACCTCGATGTCGACGGTCGAGCCGGGCTGGACGATCAGCTCGCCATCGGTGACGGGTGCGGGCGGGGCACCGTCGACACCGGCACGGACCTCGCGGATGTCGTAGGCGAGGACCTGCGCCATGGCGTCCAGGTCGACGTCGACGGCGTCGATCGTCACCTCCTCACCCGTGAACTGCTGCAGCGTCGCGACCTGGCTGAGCAGCTCGAAGATCGACTCGAAGGCGACGTCGAAGTCGCTGGCGTAGCGGTTCTGCCGCGTCATCGCGAAGTCCCCCGAGTCCGCACCGGACCCGCGCACGGTGTACTCGATGGCGCTGGTGCCCTCGCCGATGCGGTCGATCACCGAGTCGATGTTGGCCAGCAGGTGGAAGGCTGCGATGTCGGGCAGCGCGTCCGGGCTGACCACGTCGGTGCGCCCGTTGCGGCTGCGCCCCAGGTCGGTGTCGCTGACCGTCGACCGCACGGGTGTCCGCGCCGGGATGCTGCCCAGCTCGGCCCGCACCCCCGCCAGACGGTCCTGGTCCAGCGTGCCGAACAGACGGTCCACGTTCGCCAGCTTGAAGGGGGCGAAGGTGTCGTCGGGGACGATGGTGATGGCGTCGGCGGTCGCGGCCCCCGAGGTCGTGGCCCCTCCGAAGGTGAAGGGGTGACCGAAGCCGACCAGGTTGCCGTCACAGACCAGCGTGGCCGTCCCGATCGCGGCGAAGGTCAGGTCGCCGAAGGACTGCGCGACCGCGAGGTTGTCGCCGGGACGCGGCGGGGTCGAGGTCGTCGGCACCTGGCGAAGGTCCGCAGAGGCGCCGCTGGTGGCCGTCACCGACAGCCCGTTGCGTGCGGCGGCGTCCTGCACGGTGCGCAGGCGCTCGGCCGACAGGCCCGAGACGCTGAGGGGCAGCGGCAGCGGCCGCATCGACACCCCCTGCTGGGAGAACGCCGGTGAGGTCCCGCCGACGCGGCGCCTGATCTCGGCGCCCAGCTCGCCGTCGACGGTGACCTGACGGGCGATGCCCTGCTCGGCGGCCGCGAACGCGGCGTCGGCGGGGTAGCCGACCAGCTCGGCCATGTCCTCGGCAGGGGTCAGACCGCCGATCCCGGAGGAGGCGAAGGCCAGCCCGTAGGCGACCGCCCCGATCAGCTGGCCGTCCACGTACACCGGCGAGCCGGACATGCCCTGCCAGATCCCGCCGGCCCGGTCGATGGTCGGCGAGCTGACCTCGACGATGATCATGTCGCGACCGACGCCGATGCCGTTGCGCAGCACGCCGAGCACCTCGACGTCGAAGGACTCAGGCGTCGTCCCCTGCGCCACCGTCAGCCCCTCACCCCGCATACCGCGGGTCAGCTGGTCGACCGGCATGATCGGTCCGCAGTCTGGGGACTGTGCGGCGGCGCCGGGGACCAGCAGGCCCAGCAGCAGGGCCAGCACCCCCAGGAGCGTGACAGGGCGGCGGTGGCGTACGTGCATGGGTCTTCCCCCTCGAGCAGTGGTGTCGGCGCAACCTACTCCTGCGCTGCGACATCCGGGAGGGAATCCTCGCGACCGCCGCTAGCCTGTGGCAGCGATGATGGATCTCGATGGGTTGACGGCCCTGCCCGACGTCGCACGTGTCGGGTCGGGCAAGGTCCGCGAGCTGTACGCCGTGGGCGAGGACCAGCTGCTGCTGGTCGCCACCGACCGGATCAGCGCGTTCGACGTCGTCATGCCCACCGACGTGCCGGACAAGGGCAAGGTCCTGACCGGCATGACCGCCTTCTGGCTGCAGCACCTGACCGACGTCGTGCCCAACCACCTGGTCGCCACCGACCCGACCACCTTCGGCCACGGCCTGGACACCTTCGCCGACCAGCTTGCCGGCCGGTCGATGCTGTGCCGCCGCGCCCAGCCGCTGGCGATCGAGTGCGTGGCCCGCGGCTACCTGGCCGGCTCGGGCTGGAAGGAGTACCAGGCCTCCTCGACCGTCTGCGGCATCGCGCTGCCCGCCGGGCTGCAGGAGTCCTCGGCCCTGCCCGAGACGATCTTCACGCCGGCCACCAAGGCCGACGTCGGCGACCACGACGAGAACATCTCCTACGAGCGTGCCGTCGAGATCGTCGGCGCCGACATCGCGGCGCAGGCCCGCGACATCACCATCGAGCTGTACACCCGTGCCGCCGAGCACGCGCGCAGCCGCGGGATCATCCTGGCGGACACCAAGTTCGAGTTCGGCATCGTCGACGGTCAGCTGATCCTGATCGACGAGGTGCTGACCCCCGACTCCTCACGGTTCTGGCCGGCCGATGAGTACGAGCCGGGACGCAGCCAGCGCTCGTTCGACAAGCAGTTCGTCCGTGACTGGCTCGAGACGCTGGACTGGGACAAGACCCCACCCGGCCCCGAGCTGCCGCAGGACGTCGTGTCGCGCACGCGCGAGCGCTACGTCGAGGCCTACGAGCTGATCACCCAGACCCCCTTCACCGATTGGACCAACCCGTGACCCGTGTCGTCGTCGACGTGATGCTGAAGCCCGAGATCCTGGACCCGCAGGGCCAGGCGGTCGAGCGCGCCCTCCCCTCGATGGACCTGCACGGCGTCGACGCCGTGCGGATCGGCAAGCACATCGAGCTGGAGGTCAGCGACGACGTCACCGACGTCGAGGCGCTGGCCGCCCAGGTGGCCGACAAGCTGCTGGCCAACCCGGTGATCGAGGAGTACACGGTCCGGGTCGAGGGCTAGCGGCCGATGGCCGAGCAGACCCGGCCGCCGGGCCGCCCCCGCAGCGTCTACGACGGTGCGCGCGTCGAGGAGCTGAACGAGCCGCTGCTGCCGCGCTGGTTCGTGCTGCTGATGGTCGGGGCCGTCCCCGTCGCCCTGGGCGTGGCCGTCTGGGCGTTCATCGTCTTCGGCCCCGAGGAGGTGCCGGTCGCCGAGCGTCGTCCACCGCCCGACCCGACCGGGCAGCTGACGACCGACGTCGGGCAGTACAACGTCGGCGAGAGCGTGGCGGTGCCCCTCCCCCTGGCGGACTGCCAGCTGTTCCGGGGTATCCGGGCGGCCGGCAGCGAGGCCGATCGGGCCCGCATCGAGCTGGCCCTGGCGACCCTGTGCGAGCAGCGGCTGCCGGAGGACGTCGCCCGTCGGGTGCAGCTGCTGGCCTCGATGCAGGGCGAGATCCGTTTCGCCCAGTTCCAGGCCACCGGCATCGACTCGACGCTGGACCGGTTCGAGGACACCCCCCGGATCCTGCTGAACGCCCGGTTCGCCCGCGAGGACACCGACCCCCTGTGGATCGCCCCGCTGGTGGTGCACGACACCACCTACCTGGAGCTGTCCGCGGGCACGGTCGAGGCGGCGCTGGAGGCCCGGCAGAACGAGGCGGACACCTGCCGGGCGCTGTTCACCCAGACCCGTCCGTCGCGGGCCTGCCAGGACGCCTACGAGCTGCTGGACTTCATCAGCCCCGCCCGGGCCCTGGAGGACGCGGGCTTCACGGCCGGCTGAGGGACCCTCCGCACGACCCGGTTTGAGTACGCTGCGGCCACCGGGGCCCGAGAGCCGGGGTCCGGCTGGAGGGTGACCGAGCATGGTGCTGAACATCACTGATGGCGCGTGGCTGCTGACCGAGAGCCGCGAGACCCCGCAGCACGTGGGTGGCCTGATGGTGTTCGAGTACCCCGACGACGCCGGCGACCGCTGGCTGTCGGACCTGTGGGAGCGCTTCCGGCAGGCCACCGACCTGCAGCCCCCCTTCTCCTACCGCCTGCAGCGGCCCTACGGCCTTGCGGGGCTGTACGCGTGGGAGACCGACGACGACGTGGACCTGGAGTACCACCTGCGGCTCTCCGCCCTGCCCGCCCCCGGACGGGTCCGCGAGCTGTTCGTCCTGGTCTCGCGCCTGCACTCGACGCCCTTGGACCGCAACCGCCCGCTGTGGGAGGTCCACCTGGTGGAGGGGCTGGAGCCCGCCACCGAGGGTGGCCCCAGGCGCTTCGCGATCTACGCCAAGTTCCACCACTCGATGTTCGACGGCGTCGGCGCCATGCGGATGATGCGGCGGATGTTCTCC
>JBFKGB010000024.1:0-16433 GCA_041633535.1 Euzebya sp.
ACCGCGGCGAACGACGGATGTGGTCTCGGTCGTGGTCTAGCGCACGCCGACCAGGTCGATGACGAACACCAGGGTGTCGTTGCGAGCGATGGCGGGGGTGGGCGACTGGGCGCCGTATCCCATGTGCGGTGGGATGACGAGCATCCGACGGCCTCCGACCTTCATTCCCGGGATGCCCTTGGTCCAACCAGCGATGACCTGGTTCAGCCCGAAGGAGATCGTGTCACCGCGGTCCCACGAGGCGTCGAACTGACGGCCGTCGTTGGCCCAGGACACGCCCACGTAGTGCACGGTGACCGTGGCGCTCGCGGGCACCTCGGTGCCGTCGCCCTCGACGAGGTCGGTGATGACCAGGTCCTCCGGCGGCTGTCCGCCCGGGAGGGTGATCGTCGGCTTGCTGCCGAGGTCGCCCTCGACCGTGACTCCTGCGTCTGACATCTGCTGCTCCTGTCGTCCTGCGTGTGTGTGCTACTGGAAGTCGACCATGTCGATGACGAACACCAGCGTGTCGCCCGGCGCGATGTCGGGTGAGGGGGCGGCGTCACCGTAGGCCAGGTCCGGCGGGATGATCAGCAGCCGGCGGCCGCCGACCTTCATCCCCGGGATGCCCTGGGTCCAACCGGGGATCACGCCCGACAGCGGGAACGTGGCGGCCTCGCCACGGTCCCACGACGAGTCGAACTCCGCGCCGTCGTTGGTCCAGGACACGCCCATGTAGTCGGTCGTGACGGTCGCACCGACGGGCACGACCTCGCCGTCACCCTCGACGATGTCGACGACGACCAGCTCGGTCGGCGGCTCGCCGCCGGGCAGGGTGATCTCGGGCTTGCTGCCCAGCTCGTCGCTGACCTCGACGCCCATGGCGTCGGTCCCCGGGGTGATCGGCTCGGGCGGTCCCTCGGTGGCGACCATGTCGATGACGAAGACGAGGGTGTCGTCGGCGGCGATGTCCGGCGACGGGCTCGAGGCCCCGTACGCCAGGTCCGGTGGGATGATCAGCAGCCGTCGGCCACCGACCTTCATGCCGGGGATCCCGTCGGTCCACCCGGCGATGACGCCGCTCAGCGGGAAGCTGATGGGCTCGCCACGGTCCCACGAGGAGTCGAACTGCGCCCCGTCGTTGGTCCAGGACACCCCGACGTAGTGGGTGGTGACGGTCGAGTCGGGCTCGACGACCTCGCCGTCCCCCTCCTGGATGTCGACGACGACCAGCTCGGTCGGCGGCTCGTCGTCGGGCAGGGTGATCTCCGGCTTGCTCTCCAGGTCACCGGTGACCTCGACGCCACGGGCGTCGTCGGACACCGTGGCCGTCGACGCGGTGTCGCCGTCATCGTCGGCCACGTCGGTTGCGGTGTCGTCGGGGGCCGGCGACGCAGCGGTGTCGGCGTCACCCCCGCTGCACGCGGCGGCGACGAGGCTCAGGACGAGCAGGAGGATCGTGAGCGCGCGTGACGCGCGGAGGTGTGAGGCCATGGCCGCGCGACGGTAGCACGGCCCGGCGACGGCCCGACCCGTTCGGCCGGCCGTCCGCTCAGGACCCGGCGGGGTCCTCGGCGTCGCGACGCTGGTCGTGCAGCAGGACGTCGATGCGGGCCATCAGGTCGTCGTCGCCGGCGGGCCCGCCAGGGACGGAGTAGGCCAGCGGCGCCTCGCCCTCGGCCCGGACCTGTGCCTTGCGGAGCGTCCGTGCGCGCAGGCTCTTGGTGCGGTCGATCTGGATCCGTTCCATGTGCCTGGCCCCTTCGGTGTCGGGCTGCTGTCGTACTCACTGTATCGGCGTCGTCACCCGCTACTTCAGTGAAACGTCAGAAGAGATGCCCTCGTTACGAGGTGTTCACACATCGGATCGACCGCCAGACGGCGACCGTCCGGGCGATGTGACCGACAGCTACCATCCACGGGATGCCCGAGGGCGACACCATCTTCCGCTCGGCGGCGGCGCAGCAGGCCGCGCTGGCCGGTCGGACCGTGACGGACGTGCGGACGGTCGTACCGCAGGTCCGCCGTCTGGTGCCCGAACGGCTCGTCGGGCAGACGATCCGCGAGGTCCAGGCGCGGGGCAAGCACCTGCTGCACTGGTTCGAACCGTCGGGTCTGGCGCTGCACAGCCACATGCGGATGACGGGGTCGTGGCACCTGTACCCACCGGGCGCACGGTGGCGCAAGCCCGCACACCTGGCCCGGCTGGTGATCGGGACCGCCGACATCGAGGCGGTCGTGTTCAGCGCCCCCATCATCGAGCTGCTGTCCGCGAGGCAGGTCGAGACGCACCGCTCGCTGGCCGCGCTGGGCCCGGACCCGCTGGCCGGGGACGCGACCGGCCCGTGGGACATCGACGAGGCCGCCGTCCGGCTGGCGGCCCGGCCCGACATGACGATCGGGGAGGCGTTGCTGGACCAGCGGGTCATGGCCGGGGTCGGCAACGTCTACAAGAACGAGGTCCTCTACATCCACGCCCTGGACCCCTGGACCCCGGTGGCTGCCGTCGACCCCGAGCTGCGGCTGACCCTGCTGCGGACCTCCGCGGAGCTCCTCCGCGCCAACGTCGCCCACGGCGGCCCACAGCGGATCACGACCCGGCGTCCCGCCGACATCCGCCGATCGGGACGCTCCGGTCGGGACGGGGTCTGGGTGTACGGCAAGGCGGGCCGGCCCTGCCCCCGGTGCGGCACCCCCATCCAGGTCGCGTCCCTGGGCGAGCAGGCCCGCGTCACCTACTGGTGCACCCGGTGCCAGGGCCCCGGCCCGACACGACAGGGATCATGATCACGATCCACCATGGTGGATGTGGCTCAGCGGCGGACCAGGCCCTTGGGATGGTCGACGAAGCCGCTGCCGCGCAGCGCTGGCACCAGCAGCTGGTCCTGCGGGGTCTCGCCGTCGATGCGGCCGATCTGCAACGCGCGGACGCGGCCTGCATCGACCAGCGCCGACGCGCCGCTGGCGGCGGCGGCGAGCAGCTCGGGGTCCTCGGTGAACGTCACGACCGACCGTCCGCCCTTCTCGATGAACAGCACCAGCCGACCGTCCACGGTGACGGTGTGCGCGCCGGCGACACGTCGGGGGCGTCCCTTGGACGAGACCGCGTCGGGCCAGGGCAGCGCAGCGCCGTAGACCTGCGCGGGGTCTGCGGCTGCCAGGGCCAGGACCTCGGGCTCGCGGTCAGCACCCTCCTCGGGCTCGCGGAGGGCACGCAGCCGGTCGATCGCCCCGGGCAGGGCGAACTGGGCGCCACCGAGCCCCTCGACGAAGTAGCCACGGCGGGTCCTGCCCGCGTCCTCCATCGCCTTCAGGACCGGGTACACGCCGCTGAACGCGCCGGGCAGGACAGCACGCGAGGCGTCGACGACGCCGGCCTCGGCCGCCACCGCGTCGCGGGTGACCACACCGTGGCGTCCCAGCAGGGTCGCGGCGCGCGCCGCCATCCGCTCGGTGGCCGGGACGGGCGTGCCGACCAGATCGGTGACCAGCGACCAGCGACCGGCGGCCGTCGGCGGCCCGGTGCGGGCGCTGACGCGGCCCGGGCGGCGACGTCGTCCACCCGACCGGCTGGGCGGACCACCGGCCCAGGCCCGCAGGGCCTGCATGGTGTCGTTGGTGACCAGGCCGGCCCAGACCAGGTCCCACAGGACGGCGACGGCCTCGGTCTCGGGCAGTCCCTGGCCCGAGGCGGTCAGGGCGGCGCGGTACAGCTCGGGCCAGAACGACGCGCCCCGCTCGGTCAGGTGGGCCAGGACCGCCGCGTGGACCTCGTCCAGGTCGTCGGGGACGGTCGGCGGCTCCAGCAGCACGTGGGCCTGGTCGCGCAGGAACAGGCCGACCCGTCCGTCGCTGGAGGCCAGCGACCCCAGGCCCGCCCACACGATCTCGCCGGCGGCGGCCAGCTCGTCCAGCCAGGCGGGGGTGTAGCCGCGCACACGGCAGGCCAGGACGTCCTTCTCGAGGATCGATGCGGGCACCGGGGCACCCTGCAGCTGCTCGACGACCTCGAAGGTCCGGTCCACGCCAGGTGTCCGCGGGGACAGCGCCGCGCCCTGCCAGGCCGGCACGAAGCGGGCCAACGCCTCGGGCCCGACGGGCTCGACCTCCTTGCGCAGCACAGCCAGGGACCGCCGACGCAGGCGCCGCAGCACGCCGGTGTCGATCCACTCGCGCGAGGACCCGCCGGGCCGGAACTCACCGGAGGTCAGGCGCTGCTCGGACAGCAGGGCCTTCAGCGCCAGCTCGACGGCGTCACGGGGCAGCCCCAGCCGCGCCGACACGTCCGCGGTCACGAAGGGACCGTGGGTCCGGGCATACCGTGCGACCAGGTCGACCATCGGCCGCTCGACGGACTGGCCCAGGACGTCGGGCAGCCCCACGGGCACCGGGACACCCAGGCCGTCGCGCAGGCGGGCGGCATCCTCGACGGCCGCCCAGCGGTCCTCGCCCGCGACGCGCGCCAGGTAGATCCGCCGCTCGGCCTCGAGCTGGGCCAGCCACTCCTCGGCGGGACCGTCGACGCGGGCCACGACCTCGTCGGTCCGCAGGTCCCCGATGACGCGCAGCAGGTCGTGGACGTCGTCGACGGACCGTGCGCGCCGGTCCTCGGCCAGGCGCTGCAGCTCGAGCTCGAGGTCGGCCAGGGCATCGCCGTCGACCAGGTCGCGCAGCTCGTCGGCACCCAGCAGCTCGGCGAGCAGCTCGCGGTCCAGGGTCAGCGCGGAGGCGCGGCGCTCGGCGAGCGGCGCGTCCCCCTCGTACATGTAGCCCGCCAGGTAGTCGAACAGCAGCGACCCGGCGAACGGCGAGGCGACCTCGGTCTGCACCTGGCTGATGCGGACCCGGCGCGAGGCGATGTCGGTCAGCAGCGACTGCAGCGCCGGCACGTCGAAGACGTCTCGCAGGCACTCCCGGTAGGTCTCCAGCAGGATCGGGAACGACCCGAAGCGGCTGGCGACCGCCAGCAGGTCCTGCGCCCGCTGCCGCTGCTGCCACAGGGGCGTCCTGCCCCCGGGCCGCCGCTTGGGCAGCAGCAGCGCCCGGGCGGCGCACTCGCGGAACCGGCTGGCGAACAGCGTGGAGTTGGCCAGCTCGCCGACGACGATGTCCTCGATCTCCTCGGCGTCGGGGACCAGCACCTCGCGCATCACCGCGTCGTCCATCCAGTCCGACGTGATGGGCGCGGACGGGGTGGCGAACGCCCCGCCCGGGTCGTCCAGCATCCCCATGTCCCTGCCCCCGACCGGGCCGGACTGGTCCAGACCGGCCTGGTCGAAGCCGGCCTGGTCGAAGCCGTCCCAGCCGGTGTCGGGCAGCCGCAGCACGATCCCGTCGTCGGAGACCATGCTGGCGATCTCGATCCCGAACCGCTCGCGCATGCGCGACTCGATGGCCAGCGCCCAGGGCGCATGCACCCGTCCCCCGAAGCTGGAGAGGATGCAGATCCGCCAGTCACCGATCTCGTCACGGAACCGCTCGACGACGATCTGGGTGTCGCTGGGCATCACCTCGGTGGCCTGCCGCTGCTCCTCGACGTAGGCCAGCAGGTTCGTGGCGGCCAGCTCGTCCAGCCCGTAGTCGCCGCGCAGCCGCGCCAAGGCGTCGGCGGGCGACGCCTGGGACGTCTCGCGCAGGAAGGCTCCCACGGCACGCCCGACCTCGATGGGCCGGGACGGGGCGTCACCGTGCCAGAACGGCAGCCGGCCCGGCTCGCCCGGGGCGGGGGTCACCAGCACCTGGTCGCGGGTGATGTCCTCGACCCGCCAGGTCGAGGCCCCCAGGACGATGGTCTCGCCGGGGCGCGTCTCGTACACCATCTCCTCGTCCAGCTCGCCGACCCGACGGCCCGGGCCGTCGCCGGCGATGAACACCCCGTACAGGCCGCGGTCGGGGATGGTCCCGCCGCTGGTGACGGCGATCCGCTGGGCGCCCTTGCGACCGGTGATGCGGTCCTCGACGCGGTCCCAGGTCACCCGGGGCCGCAGCTCGGCGAACTCGTCGGAGGGGTAGCGGCCGCTGAGCATGTCCAGCACACCGTCCAGCTGTGCCCGGGGCAGCTCGGCGAAGGGTGCTGAGCTGCGCACCAGGTCGTGCACGTCGCCCACCGCCCAGGGGTCCATGGCGGCCATCGCCACGATCTGCTGGGCCAGCACGTCCAGCGGGTTGCGCGGGTAGCGGGTCTGCTCGATGTCGCCGTCGAGCATCCGCCTGGTCACCACCGCGGTCTCGACCAGGTCCCCGCGGTACTTGGGGAAGATCTTGCCCACCGACGGGGCCCCCACCTGGTGGCCGGCACGCCCGATGCGCTGCAGCCCGCTGGCGACGCTCCCGGGGGACTCGACCTGGACCACCAGGTCCACGGCGCCCATGTCGATGCCCAGCTCCAGCGAGGACGTCGCGACGACGCAGGGCAGGCGCCCCGCCTTCAGGTCCTCCTCGATCAGCATCCGCTGCTCGCGGGCGACGGACCCGTGGTGGGCCCGGGCGATCAGCGGCGCGACGGCGTCAGGGGCGGACGCCCGCTCCTCCTCGGTCCTGGCGGCCTCCCAGCGCTCGGCGGCCAAGTCGTTCAGCCGGGCGCACAGCCGTTCGGACAGGCGCCGGCTGTTGGTGAACACGATCGTCGAGCGGTGGGCCTCGATGAGGTCGAGCACGCGGGGGTGGACCGAGGACCAGATGGACCGCCGTGACTCGCCCGTCGAGGCCGACGCCGGTCCCTCCGGCGGCTGCGGCACGACCTGTCCCAGGTCCGACATGTCCTCGACCCCGACGATGACCTCGATGTCGAGGACCTTGTCGCTGGCGACCTCGACGATCTCGACCGGCCGCGGCACCCAGCTGGCGCCGTCGTGGTGGCCACCGCCCAGGAAGGCCGCGACCTCCGTCAGCGGCCGCTGGGTCGCCGACAGCCCGATGCGCTGCAGGGGCCGCAACGGCCCGCGGGCGTCGTCCCACGCCTCGGCCCGCAGGGCCTCCAGCCGCTCCAGCGACAGGGCGAGGTGGGCGCCGCGCTTGGTGCCCGCGACGGCGTGGACCTCGTCGATGATGACCGTGTCGACCCCGACCAGCGTCCTGCGGGCCTGGCTGGTCAGGTACAGGAACAGCGACTCGGGCGTGGTGATCAGGATGTCGGGCGGCCGGGAGACCAGCGCCCGCCGCTCCTCGGGCGAGGTGTCGCCGGAGCGCAGGCCCACGCTGACGGGCTGCAGCGTCTCGCCCAGCCGTGCGGCGGCCTGCTGGATCCCGACCAGCGGCGCGCGCAGGTTGCGGTCCACGTCGTAGGCCAGCGCCTTCAACGGCGAGATGTAGAGCACCCGCGTGTGGTCCGCGGGCGCCTCGGTGACCAGCCGGTCGATCGCGGCCAGGAAGGCGGCGAGGGTCTTGCCGGACCCGGTGGGTGCGCTGACCAGCACGCTGCGCCCCTGCAGGGCATGCGTCCACGCGCCCAGCTGCGCGCTGGTCGGGGCAGCGAAGGCTGCGTCGAACCAGCCCCGCGTCGCGGGACTGAAGCCACGCATCACGGAGCTCTGGGACATGTCCGCCAGCCTAGGTGTCACATGTGACACCCTCTCCCGGGTGTCCTCCGGTGACACGCCGGTGCGCCCACCCCGCCTGTGGGTAGGCTACGAGGCGGATGAGCATCAGCCTGACTATCCCCGGCGACCCCGCACACCTGGCCGTCCTACGGGCCACGGTGGGGTCCATCGCCGCCCGGGCCCACCTGACCATCGACCAGGTCGAGGACGTCCGTCTGGCGGTCGAGGAGGCCGCGTCGACGCTGCTGACCGGCTCGCCGTCGGAGATCACGACGATGGTCGAGGCGGGCAGCGACCCGCTGCGGGTGGTCATGACGGCGACCACCCGGACGCAGGTGGTGATGGACCCCGACGGCTTCAGCTGGACGATCCTCACCGCGATGACCGACGAGCTCAGCCTGGACACCGAGGGGGACACCGTCACGTTGACGATGCGGTTCTCCTCGCTGGCGACCTCGCGATGACCCGTCGCACGGAGGGTCCTGACCCCTCTGGGGGCCGCGCATGAGCGGCGAGTCGATGCGTGGATATGCGCGCTCCGACACCCGCGAGCTGTTCGGGCTGCTGCGCCAGACGGGGGACGAGGCGTACCGCGAGCGGCTCGCAGAGCTGCACCTGCCGCTGGTGCAGTTCCTCGCCAAGCGCTTCAGCGACCGCGGTGAGCCGCTGGAGGACCTCGTGCAGGTCGGGTCCGTCGGGCTGCTGAAGGCGATCGACCGGTTCGACCTGGGCCGCGAGGTCGAGTTCTCGACCTACGCCACGCCGACGATCGTGGGCGAGATCAAGCGCCACTTCCGCGACAAGGGCTGGTCGGTGCGGGTGCCGCGCCGGCTGCAGGAGCTGTCGCTGCGCCTGGGCAAGGCCACCAGCCGTCTGCACCAGGAGCTGGGGCGGGCGCCGACGGTCGCCGAGCTGGCCGAGGAGCTCGGCGTCAGCGAGGACGAGGCGCTGGAGGCCTACGAGGCGTCCCTGGCCTACTCCACGGGGTCGCTGGACGCCCGTGTCGGTCGCGACGAGGACTCAGCGACCCTGGGTGAGCTGATCGGCGACGAGGACGAGCGCCTGGACCGGCTGGAGCACTTCGCCTCGATCGCCCCCGCCATCAAGGACCTCGACCCGCGCGAGCAGCAGATCATCTACCTGCGCTTCTTCAAGGGCCTGACGCAGTCGCAGATCGCTGAAGAGGTCGGCATCAGCCAGATGCACGTCTCCCGGCAGCTGGCGCGCACCATCCGGTTCCTCCGCGCCCGCCAGGACGACCGACGAGCGGAGTTCTGACCCGCGACCCCGAGGTCGTGTGCTGCGGCACACTGTCAGCGATGGGTCGACGACGACTGGTGGCTCTGGTGCTGCTCTGCAGCCTCATGGCGTCGGCGTGCTCGCAGCTGGTGGAGGTGACGGTCAAGCCGATCGACCTGCAGCCTGTCGAGCAGTTCGCCCAGTCCTTCGTGTACGCCGCCGACGGCTCCCTGATCGCCACGCTGCGCTTCGCCAACCGGGAACCGGTCGGGTACGAGGACCTGCCGCAGCACCTCGTCGACGCCGTGGTGTCGGCGGAGGACCGACGCTTCTTCGACCACGACGGGGTGGACGCCCGCGCGATCGTCCGTGCATGGGTCGCCAACCGGCGTGCCGGCGGCGTCGTGCAGGGCGGCTCGACGATCACCCAGCAGCTGATCAAGAACCGGTACTTCCCCGACGCCGAGACGACCATCGAGCGTAAGGCCGCCGAGGCCCAGCTGGCCTGGCAGCTGGAGCAGGAGGTCAGCAAGGAGCAGATCCTCACCGACTACCTGAACACCGTGTACTTCGGCAGCGGCGCCCACGGCATCGAGGCCGCCGCCCAGACGTACTTCGCCACGACCACCGCGGCGCTGACGCCGGCACAGTCGGCCCTGCTGGCCGGCATCATCCGCTCGCCCGAGCGTGCCTCGCCCTTCAACGACCCGGTCGCCGCGGCGGCGGAGCGGCGACGGGTGGTCCTGATCATGCAGGAGGAGGGGTACCTGGACGGCGGCGAGCGGGCCCGGATCATCTCCTCGCCGCTGGGGACGACGACACCGCCCGAACCGCCGCCGACACGCTTCCCCTACTTCGTGGAGTACGTGAAGCGGTCCTTGGTGACCGACCCCGAGTTCGGCTTCGACGAGCCGTCCCGATGGCGTCGGCTGTTCGGTGGCGGGCTGCGGATCCACACCACCATCGACCCTGCGCTGCAGGCGACCGCAGAGGCGACCGCCCACCGGGTCTTCGACGGGGCGTCGGACCCCGAGGTCGCCATCGCCGTCGTCGAGCCGGCCACCGGTGCGGTGCGGGCCACGGTCGGCGGTCGGGACTTCGCCACCCGCCAGTTCGACCTGGCCACGCAGGGACGACGCCAGCCCGGCAGCACCTTCAAGGTCTTCGCCCTGGCGGCCGCGCTGTCGCGCGGCTGGGGGATCAACGACACCATCGAGTCCTCCTCCGGCGTGTTCGACCTGGGTGGCGGACAGCCATGGAGCGTCCGCAGCGGCACCGCCGGCCCGCTGTCGTTGCACGAGGCGCTGGTGCAGTCGTCCAACGGGGCGTTCGCGAGGTTGGCGCTGGAGCTGGGGCCGGGCGCCGTCGAGGGGATGGCCCACTCGATGGGCATCACGACCGAGATCGGCGCCAACGCCTCGATCGTGCTGGGCGGCCTGCGGACCGGCGTGTCGCCGGTCGAGATGGCCGGTGCGTTCGCGACCCTGGCCAACGGCGGGGTCCACGCCCCGCTCTCCCCGATCACCCGCATCACCGACGCGGACGGCGGGCTGCTGTGGGAGTCACGCGATCTGCCGCGCGTGACCATGACCCCCGAGACCGCCTACCTGGTCACCCGCGCGATGCAGGCCGTCATCACCGACGGGACCGGCCAGCTGGCGCAGCTGGACCGTCCTGCCGCCGGCAAGACCGGCACCGTCCAGGACAACGCCGACGCCTGGTTCGTCGGGTTCACGCCGGAGCTGTCGACGGCCGTGTGGATCGGCTACCCCGACGCCGTGCGACCGCTGCTGGACGTCCACGGTGAGGCCCGGGTGCAGGGTGGGAACTGGCCCGCCCGGATCTGGCGGGAGTTCATGAGCGCTGCCCTGCAGGGACAGCCCGTCCGTGACTTCAGCTACCCCGAGCAGCTGGTGGAGACGGTGATGGTGGACCCGCTGACGGGCGGCATCGCCACGCCCTACTGCCCGACCTCGGTCCCGCTGACCGGCCTGCCCGGCGAGCTCCCGGACTTCCTGTGCCCCCTGCACACCGCACCGCTGCCGGCACCCACCCCGACCGCCGTCCCCACGGCCACCCCGCTGCCGACGGTCACGATCACGGCCACGCCCCAGCCCACGCCGACCGTCACCACGCCACCCCCGGCGTCGCCGGGCCCGACGACCACACCGTCGCCCCCGCCCACGGCCCAGCCCACCCCGTCGCCGGCCGAGCCACCCCCGCCGCCGCCGCCGACCGGCCCGGGGATAGGCACCGGGTGACCGCTACCCTCGGCGGCGTGCGCATCGTCATCGTCACCAACCCCGTCGCCCGCCGGACCCGTCCGCACCTGACCCGCTGGGTCGCCGACACGCTCAGCGACGTCGCCAAGGTGCAGGTGGTCGCGACGACGCACCGCAACCACGCCTCCCAGATCGCCGCCGACGCGGCCGAGGACGGTGCCGATGCGGTGGTGGCGCTGGGCGGGGACGGGACGGTCAACGAGGTCCTGCAGGGGCTGGCCCGCACGGACACCCGGCTGGCCGTCCTCCCCGGCGGGTCGACCAACGTGTACGCCCGCATCCTGGGCATGCCTCGCTCGCTCATCGGGGCCACAGCCATCCTGCGCGAGGCCATCGAGACCGACCGCACCCGACGGGTGCCGGCCGGGCTCGCCAACGACCGCTGGTTCGCCTGGTGCGCCGGGTTCGGCTACGACGCCGAGGTGGTCCACCGTGTCGAGGCCCACCCGAGGATGAAGAAGTACCTGGGCCAGTCCTCGTTCCTGCTGCACGGCTGGGGTGCCCGCACCCTGCTGCGCGACGACCGGATCCTGGTGCAGGCCGGCCCGGCGCGCCCGGAAGGTCGTCGGCAGGAGTCCCTGGCCACGACCGAGGTGGGCGGTGGTGTGGTCATCTGCAAGGCCGACCCCTACACCTTCCTCGGCCCGCTGTCCTCCCGGATGTGTCCCGAGGCGACGCTCGAGCGGGGACTGGACTGCACCGCGATGAACGACCTGTCGCTGCCGTCCCTGCTGAACGTCATGCGCAAGGCGCTGAGCGGCCGTGGCGTCCGTGACCTCCGGGCGGTGTCGGGCTGGCACGACCGCGCCGTCTACGAGCTGTCGGCGGACACCCCGATGGCCGTCCACACCGACGGCGACCCCGCCGGCCACACCCAGCACCTGCGCGTCGAGGTCGTCCCGGACGCGGTGAACCTGATCGTCTGACGGGGCACCACGGACTTCCGCAGCATTTTGCAAGCAACCTATGGACGGGCCGCAACGTCGGCTGTACGCTCAGCATACGTACGTATGAGCGTCCCCTCGCTTGTGACCGGTTTCACAACTGCCCGGTTTCACCCCGAATGCAACAGGGGATACCAAGGCTCGACGTACGGCACACGAGCCGATTCCCCTCTCCACACGCCCCCCGCGTGGAGCCCCCTCTCCCCCGCCTGATGCTCCACGGAGCCGGTGGGACTGCCCAGCCACCAAGGAGCGAGGCATGTTGACCTGGCGCAACCGATCCGCCTGTCTTGACGAGGACCCTGAGCTGTTCTTCCCGGTAGGGACGACCGGCCCCGCCGTCGAGCAGACCGAGCGGGCCAAGGCGGTCTGCAACTCGTGCGCGGTGGTGAACGAGTGCCTGGAGTGGTCGCTGGAGACCAACCAGGACGCAGGCGTGTGGGGTGGCCTGAACGAGGACGAGCGCCGGACCCTGCGCCGTCAGCGTCAGCGCCGCCGCCGCCTCGCCAGCTGACAGCAGGCCCGCGTCGGGTCCCATGAGCGACCACGACCCCTACGTCGGGGCCCCGACCGAGCCGACGCCGCCGCGCCCGGGCGACGGGCTCCGTCCCTGGCTGGCGCTGGCCATCGTGCTGGTCCTGCTGTCCTCGATGGTCGCCATCCGCCTGGTGGACGCCCGCCAGGACCCCTCGCTGCAGCTCCCTGAGGAGCTGCTGACCCCCGACGCGCCGTCGGCCCCCTCGCTGGACGGCTCCTAGGGCAGGGGGATCATCAGCTCGACCGCGGTGCCGCGATCGGGCTGCAGGGTCGTCATGGTGCCGCCCAGCTCGCTGGTCACCAGCGTGCGGACGATCTGCAGGCCCAGGTTGGACAGGGTCTCGAGCGCCACCCCCTCGGGGAGCCCGCGGCCGTTGTCGGAGACGATCACCGACAGCGTCGCCGTGTGACGGTCGAACGTCACCGTCACCAGGCCGCGCTCAGCCGAGAAGTCATGGTCGACGAAGCCGTGCTCGACGGAGTTCTGGATCAGCTCGGTCAGGACCAGGGCCAGCGGCGTGGCGACGTCCGCGCTGAGCTCGCCCGGATCACCCTCCACGCTGAACTCCACCGGCATGTCCGGGGACACGATGCCCTCGCCCAGCATGTCCACGATCCGGGTCGCGATCTCGGAGAACGGCGCGGACTGCCGGGCCTCCCGCGACAGGATCTCGTGGACCAGCGCGATCGAGGAGATCCGTCGCACCGACTCGCCCAGGGCTGCCTTCCCCTCCTCCGAGGACATGCGTCGCGCCTGCAGCCGCAGCAACGAGGCCACCGTCTGCAGGTTGTTCTTCACCCGGTGGTGGATCTCGCGGATCGTGGCGTCCTTCACACGCAGCGCACGCTGGTGGCGGCGCAGCTCGGTGATGTCGCGGACCAGTACCAGCGCCCCCGTCAGGGACCCCTTGTTGAGCAGCGGCATGAACCGGCGCAGCACCACCGAGCCGTCGTGCTCGATCTCGCCCATAACCGCATACCCCTCGTCGAGGGCGGCGTCGGCGTCCTCCGGTCGCGGGTCGACGTCGGCGATGTTGCGGCCGTGGACCGCCTCGAGGTGGCCCAGCCGCCGGTAGGCGCTGATGGCGTTGGGCGATGCGTACGTCACCTGCCCGACCTCGTCCAGCCGGATGATGCCGTCACCGACGCGCGGCGAGACCTCGCTGTCCTCCGGCCGGTCCCCTGCGGCATAGGGGAACTCGCCGATGGCCAGCATGCTGGCGAGGGTCGAGGCCGCCTGCAGGTAGGTGAGCTCCAGCTGCGAGGGCGACCGTGCGGTGGCGACGTTCGCCTCGCGGCTGACGACAGCGATCACACGACTCCCGTAGGACACGGGGATCGCCTCCTCGCGGACGGGGACGCCCGTCGACCAGTCCGGGTCGGCATCCCGGATGACCCGCCCCTCGGCGAAGCCGCGGCCGACCATCGGGCGCTGGTGCCGCAGGAAGAAGTCCCCCACGAGGTCGTCGACGTAGATGGTCTGGGCCGTGTAGGGCCGCATCTGGCCGATGCAGCGGTAGCCCGCCTCACCCTCGCGGCTGTCCTCGACGAACAGCAGGAGGTCGGCGAAGGACAGGTCGGCCAGGATCTGCCACTCCGCGAGGAGCCGCTGCAGGTGGTCGACCTCGTGCGTGTGCAGGTTGGGGTTGTGCTGCAGGAGCCCGGTGAGGACGCTCATGCGTGGTCAGACGGGGTGGGTCGGGCGGCCATGGTGCTGCATTCTCGCCCATCGCCCCGTCCCGCGCAGGTCAGCGCAGCCGATCGCTCGCGGCGTAGGCGACCTCGCCGGACACCAGCGCCTGCGGCCCGACCACGCGACCGCCGCGGACCGAGGGGGTGTCGTCAAGGAACCCGGCGGTGGCCGTCGACAGGCTCGTGCCCGCCGTCAGCAGCAGCGGTGCCTGCAGCCGTGCTGCCAGGGGTGCGGCCGCCAGGGCCCAGGCCCACGCGTCGGGTTCGAAGCCGTTGGCCAGCACCACCTGCTCGACGGTCACCTCCGGGCCCCACAGCCGGCGGGCGACCTCCACCCCCGTCGCGGTCCGGTCGGGCCCGGCCAGCCGGGTCGGGTCGGGCAGCGCGTCCTCGACCGCCGGGCCCAGGGCAGCCGTGCCACCCAGGACGATGGTGTCGGTGATGCCGAGGGCGCCGATGGCGTCGGCGGTGGCCGCCGACAGCTGCTGCTGGTCGCTGAGCAAGACCGGGACCCCTGCCCACGCCCCGTAGGCGCCGCCGGCCAGCGCGTCGGCCCACGGCGCGGCGTCGTCCGGACCGGCGCGGGCGACCATGGCCGTGCTGGTCCCCGACTGCTCCACCACCAGCTGGCCGATCGCGGCCGCGGTCGCGAAGCGGCTGGCGCCGGCCACGCGGATGACGGTGCCGTAGCGGGCCACGAGGTCCTCGACGACCGCCGGGGCGATCGCGGCCGAGCCGCCCAGCACGTAGACGATCGCGTCGTCGGCCAGCACGCGGTCCAGCTCGGTGACCACGCGGGGGTCGAGGGCGTCGGAGGTGGTCAGCAGCAGCGGTCCGTCACCGCCGGCCAGCGGCCCGCCGGTGAGGGCGTCGGCGAACACGTCGTGTCGTGCGATGACGGCACGACCGGCTGCGCCCGGCTCGAACGTGGCGCCGCTGAGCGTCACCGTCCCCCCGATCGGGTCCTCGACCGCACCCACCCGGTCCAGCAGGTCGTAGCGGACCTCGACGCTGCGGGCGACGGGCACGGCGTCCTCGGCAGCGACCTGCACCTGGTAGGTCCCGGGTGCGAGGGCGCCGTCGACCCAGGCGGCGTCCAGGGTGGACCCCTGCCCCTGCTGCTGGTGGACCCGTGTGCCGTCGGGGGCGACCACCTGCATCTGCCACGACGCGTCCGACCACAGGTCGGCCCGGACCGCCAGCGCGTCGTCCAGCACGCCGGCGGCGTCCACCGGCACCAGGGCGGTGGACAGCGTCAGCCCCGCGATCGTCGGCGGCACGAACGCGACGGTGCCCGTGGCGGTCCGACGGCCCGGGGACGACACCGCCCAGGTGTAGGTGCCCGTGGTCCAGCCGGCGCCGGTCAGCGCCAGCACGGACCCGACGTCGCTGCCCGACCCGTCCTCGCGGTGCACGACCTCGCCCAGGGGGTCCCGCACCTCGACCGTCCAGTCACCGGGCGGGTCCAGCTGGGCCCGCACCGTCACCGCGTCGGCGTCAGGGTCGCCACGCACCACCCGGGTCCGGCTGACGTCAGCACTGTGGTCCACGATCAGGTCCCCGGCCCGCTCGCGGACCTGCTGACGGATGTCGCCCATCTGGGCGTACGTGGCCCCGCCCGGACAGCTGGTCGAGGACACGTCCCGGTGCCCGCTGACGTTGGCCAGCTCGACGACGGTCCCCTCGGGGTAGCGGCTGGAGCCGGCGCTGACGGCCGTGGCCGTCCGCAGCGGGTGGAAGTGGTGCACGTCGGCCTTCCAGGCGATCACCCGGTGCAGGGCTGCCAGCGCCTCGGCCGGCGGCGCCGCGTCGGTGAAGGTCCCCATCAGCGCCACCCCGGTGGACATGGTGTTGAACCCGCCCGCCTGCGCACCGATCACCGGCCGGTCCATGCCCCCGGCACGGCCCTCGTAGATCGTGCCGAAGCGGTCGACCAGGAAGTTGTAGCCGATGTCGCTCCAGCCGTTGCCGTTGACGTGGTAGGCCTGGATCCCGCGCACCACGCCGCTGGCCTGCTCGCGGGAGTAGCTGTTGGAGCCGACCGTGTGGTGGACGAAGGCACGCTCGACGGTCGGCGCGTAGGAGGGCTGGCCGCGGACGATCGACTCGTCGGCCCCCCACTGGGCACGCGTCACGATTGCAGGCATGTCCACGGTGGCGGACGCTGTCGACGGTGGGGTGCCGCGCCACGCCGCGGTCGCGCGGTCGGCGATCCGCTGCGG
>JBFKGB010000025.1:0-15831 GCA_041633535.1 Euzebya sp.
ATGCTGGCCCGGGTCTGGGTGGACCGCACGACCTCGCACCTGATCGGCGACTTCGACGACACCCACAACGTGTTCGACGACGGCTCCGTCGAGCTGCTGCTGTGGCCCGGGGACCTGGGCCGCCTGGTCCTGACCGGCCTTCGCCACGAGATCACCGTCAACGACCTGGCCGCCCGCGACGCCGAGATGCTGCGCAACGACACCGGTCGGCCGGTGGACCTGGCCCCGCAGCCGGGTGAGACCGAGAACGGGCAGTACCGGAACCTGGCGATCTTCAACGACGAGATGAAGATGCTCGCCGAGGAGAACCCCGACATCTGCAAGCTGCTGGAGCTGCCGATGAAGTCGGTGCAGGGCCGGACCATCTACGGCCTGGAGATCGCGGAGGACGTCGACAAGCGTGACGGCCGCCCGGTCTACTACAACGACGGGGTGCACCACGCCCGCGAGTGGCCGGCGGCGGAGATGCCGATGATGTGGGCCTTCGACCTGATCGACTCCTACCGTCGTGCGACGGGCGAGGCCGCGCGTGCCTACGGCTCGACCGAGGCCGACCCGCAGGACGCACGGATGCTGAACCTGGTGCGTCGAACCCGCAACATCATCGTCCCGGTGGTCAACCCCGACGGCTACGACTACTCCCGTTCGGGTCCGGTCGACTCCAGCCTGACCGGCCTGGTCCCGGGCGCCGGCATGCAGTACTGGCGCAAGAACATGCGTCCCGTGCGGGCCGGCGGCCAGTTCATCGGCGTCAACACCGGCACCCCCCAGAACGGTGTGCTGCCGACCACGGTGGGGGCGCTGGGCATCGACTGCAACCGCAACTACTCCTACCGCTGGGGTGGCAACGGCTCGTCGGCCAGCATGAACTCCGAGACCTACCGCGGCCACGAGCCGTTCAGCGAGCCGGAGTCCCGCAACGTCCAGTGGGTCCACCAGAACTGGCAGTGCGTCTCGGGCATCACCCACCACACCTCGGGCAACCTGGTGCTGTGGGCCTGGGGCGACACGCACGACGACGCACCCGACGACGTGCTGCTGGCCCGTCTGGGCTTCGCCTGCGGTGACTACAACGGCTACCGGCCGACGAAGTCCATCGACCTGTACGTGACCACCGGCACCTGCTCGGACTACATCTACGGCACGTTCGGCTCGATCTCCTACACCTTCGAGCACGCCGGATCCAGCTTCCACCCGCCCTACGCGAGCGTGGTGCCGAAGTTCTACGCGGGCAACCGTGAGGCACTCATGCTGATGGCTGAGCTGGTCTGCCTGGAGCCCGAGCACCGCGGCTTCATGCAGGCGGCGGTGGCCGGCAACCCCGACGTCAAGGGCCACCTGGTCGAGGACTTCGAGGAGACGATCTCCAACACCGACTACTTCTACGTCGGCAACCCCCTGGACCTGACGGGTCGTCACAACTCCGTCATCACCGGTCGGCTGACCGACGCCGACGGCAACGGTGTGAAGGGGGTCGTGGAGAACATCAAGTCCTTCGACAACCCGCTGACCCCCGGCAACCCCATCGGACAGCAGGTCTGGCCCGAGATGTGGAACGCCGCCATCGAGACCGAGGACGACGGCACGTTCCGCTGGGTGGTGTACCCGACGACCCGCCCGAAGCTGGAGGCCGACGGCGGGCGCGAGACGGTGACCATCACCGCCACCGCCATGGACGGCGGTTCGACCGTGGAGATCCCCGACGTGTTCCTCAGCCGTGGGGACGTCGTCGACCTGGGCGACATCGTCGTCGGCTGACCGGCCAGCCTTGCGTCGAGGGGGCCGGGTGCCGTGCGCACCCGGCCCCTGCACGTGACGTGAGCCAGCGGCTCCCCACCACTACTGTGGCGTCCATGATCACCAGCACCCCCGACGGCCGCCTGGCCCCCGACACCCGGCAGGCGAACCTGCGACGGCTGGCCGAGGAGCACTTCGACATCCTCGTCGTCGGGGGCGGGGTGACCGGGGCCGGCACCGCGCTGGACGCAGCCTCGCGAGGCCTGTCCGTGGCGCTGGTCGAGGCGCGGGACTTCGCCTCGGGCACCTCCAGCCGGTCCAGCAAGCTGATGCACGGGGGGCTGCGCTACCTCGAGCAGCTGAACTTCGGGCTGGTCCGGGAGGCCCTGCACGAGCGGACCCTGATGCTGGACCGGCTGTGCCCCCACCTGGTCCGGCCGATCCCGTTCCTGTACCCGCTGACCCATCACGTGTGGGAGCGGGCCTACGTGGGCGCCGGCATCGCCCTGTACGACGTCATGGCGGGCCGCAACACCCGGATGCCGAGACACCGCCACCTGACCCGCCGGCAGGCCCTGCGGGTCGCCCCGTCCCTGCGGTCCGACGCCTTCGTCGGCGCCATCCAGTACTACGACGCGCAGGTGGACGACGCCCGCCACACCCTTGCCGTGGCGCGCACCGCTGCCCGGCACGGTGCCGTCATGGCCACCTCGGCCCGCGTCGTGGGGATGGTCACGGAGGGGGAGCGGGTCGTCGGCGCGACCGTCCGCGACCTGGAGTCCGGCACCGACATCACCGTCCGGGCCCAGCAGGTCATCAACGCGACGGGGGTCTGGACCGACGACCTGCAGGCCTTCGTCGGCCGGGGACGGATCAAGGTCCGGGCCTCCAAGGGCGTGCACCTGGTGGTCCCGCGCGACCGGATCCACTCCGACGCCGGGTTCATCACCCGGACGGAGTCCTCGGTGCTGTTCGTGATCCCGTGGATGGCACCGCCGTTCACCCGCCACTGGATCATCGGGACCACCGACACCGACTGGGCGCTGGACAAGGCCCACCCGGCGGCGTCGTCAGCCGACATCGACTACCTGCTGGGCGAGGCCAACAAGTGGCTGAACGTGCCGTTGACCCGGGCTGACGTCGAGGGCGTGTACGCCGGACTGCGGCCGCTGCTGTCGGGCGAGTCCGCCGACACCTCCCAGCTGTCCCGCGAGCACGCCGTCGTCCAGAGCGTGTCGGGCATGCTGACCGTCGCCGGCGGCAAGTACACGACCTACCGGATCATGGCCAAGGACGCGGTGGACGCCGCCGCACGCGGGATGAACCGCAAGGTCCCCGAGACCCCCACGGACCGGATCCCGCTGGTGGGTGCGGAGGGGTACGAGGCCGTGTGGAACCAGCGGCACCAGCTCGCCGCCCAGTCGGGTCTGCACGTCGCCCGCATCGAGCACCTGCTGCGTCGCTACGGCTCGGAGACGACCCGTCTGCTGGACGTCATCGCCGAGCGGCCGGAACTGGCCGAACCCATCGACGGTGCCAGCGACCACCTGCTGGTCGAGGCCTGGTACGCCGTCGCCTGGGAGGGGGCCCTGCACCTGGACGACATCCTGACCCGACGGACCCGCGTGTCGATCGAGACGTGGGACCGTGGGCTCTCGGCGGCCAAGGCCGTCGCCGGGGTCGTCGCCCCGGTCCTGGGCTGGGACGACGACACGGTCGCGCGCGAGCTCGCCCACTACGAGGCCCGCGTCCAGGCGGAACGGGAGTCCCAGACCCAGGCCGACGACCACACCGCCGACGCGGCCCGCCTGGGTGCCCCCGACGTGCGCACGGGCCGGCACGACGGCTGACCGACCTGGTCCGCTAGACCGGACGGACGACCACCTCGTAGCTGCGGACGGCCGGGGCCCCCGACCACACCGCCAGCAGGTGCGTCCCACCCCTGCGGGTGGTGAACGTGAACCGTCCGGTCCTGCCGGTCGGCTGCCCGACGGAACCGGCCAGCGCACCGGTGGTGTCGATGGAGCTCGACGGCAGGTCGTCGAACACCCACACGTCCAGGTAGGACATGACGTCGCTGCTGACCAGGACCTCGTAGGTGGTGTCGGGCGCCAGGTCCACCAGGTAGCCGTCGTCCTCGAACGCCGTGCCGTATCCGTCGGTGCCCAGACGCGACGGGCGTGGCAGATGCTGTCCCGCCACCACCCGGCCCAGCTCGACGGGGACCGCACCCGGTGCACCCAGGTGACCGGCCGGCGCGTCGGTTCCCGAGCCACCGTCGTCCTCTGGCGGGTCGAGCTGCGCCAGCAGCTGGCCCGGGGCGTCCCCGAGGGCAGGCTCGGTCTGGGCGCGTCGGGCGTCGTGCCTGGCCTGGTTCCACCGTCGCGCAAGCGCGGGCTTCGTCGGACACGTCCCACCCGTGGCGCACGACACCACGGTCCCCACGTCGGTGGCGTCAAGGAAGCCGTGGCCCCAGACGAAGGGCTCGGACCCGACAGGCACGTCCACCCCGGTGGAGGACATGGGGAAGCGGTGTTCCGGCGCGTAGGTCGCGGCCGCACGCAGGGCCTCGACGAAGGCGTCGCGGGACACCGCCGGCGTGACCTGCTGGGGGGTCGAGCGGCCGGTCCATCCCTCTGCCCGACGCAGCTCCAGCAGCGCCGCGGCTGCCGTCCCGGCGACCGTCGGAGCAGCGAAGGACGTGCCGCAGAAGCTGGGCCGGATGGCGGTGATGCTGTGCGGCACGGCGGTGGGCCGGCAGAACCACGAGGCGAAGTCGAAGGTGGTCCATGACAGGGCAGTGGCCCTGGCCGGGGTGAGCTCGCCGGGGAACCCGCCGCCGACGACCTGCACCGACGGATGGACCCGGCTGGAGTCCACGATCGTCGGGAGCGGCGCCAGGTTGCCCGCCGCGATGAAGAACAGCGTGGCCGGATCGTCGGCGCCGGGGTCGGCCAGCGTCATGCCCGCATAGCCCGTCACGGGGTCGCCGGCGTGCACCGGCTGTGGTGCCACCGGACCCCAGGAGTGCGACTGGATGTCGGGCGCGACGGGGGCGTAGGCCAGGGGCCCAGCGCTGCTGTTGCCCTCGTGCACCAGCAGCAGCGCCTCGGGGGCCTCGCTCAGCACCGCCGAGGTCGTCGCCGTGCCGTGCCCGTCCTCGTCGTGGATGCAGGGGGTGTCCGGGGTGACCGGCGGGGGTGAGCCGGAGCGGCCGGACTGGCCGTTGCACACCGCGCCGATGATGTTGGTCCCCGGGATCCAGTACCACCGCCCCACCTCGACCGACCGCCACACCTCGAGGTCGGCAGCGTAGGCCGCTTCGTAGGTGTCGTGGACGCCGATGGACAGCTCCAGCGCGGGGACGCTGCAGTCGTCGAAGCCGGCGACCCAGTGGCAGGGGTGCACGGTCAGGTGGGGGCGGCGGTAGACCTCGTGGTAGGGGTTGACGCCGGTGTCGGCCACGGCGACCACGACCGTCGGTCCGGACGGGTCAGGACGCATGTCGCTGGCATCCGCCCAGTGCTCGGGGCCGGGTGGGGTGGACGTGATCGTGAAGGTGTAGGTCGTCGGCGTGACGACGCTGAAGCCGAAGCTCGCGTGGTAAATGCCCGGCGTGTCGGCGACGAAGGAGACCGTGTCGCCGCAGCTGGATGCGCCGACCGGCTCGCCCGCGGCGTCGAGCACGTCGATGCAGTTGGATCCCTCCGCCGGGTCCTGGCGCAGGACGGTCACCGTCAGCGCCTCGCCGCCGGTGGCGTCGAAGGCGAACAGGTCCACGTCGCCGGTCGCGGCGAACAGGTCGCCGGCGGTGGCGGCCGGGTCCACGATCCGGGGGACCAGCGTCGCCGTGTACGACGCGTCGCGGGCAACGGGGACCGCACCGCTGACCTGGCTGCCGGCGTCACGCCCCGAGCCGGCGTCGTCCTCTTCGGGCAGCTGCGCGGCGGCCGGGCCGGCGAGCAGCAGCGATGCGATGAGGGCGAGCACGGCCGGGACCGAGACGGTCAGGGGAACGGAACGCATGTGGATGGCTTCGCCATCGGGGATGCGAAGCCCTGCCCGTGTCCCTGGCGGTCGCGGTGGGTCGTGCTGCTGATCAGATCTGGGCGTTCTTGCCGATCACGACGATGCCCTCGTCGGTCACGGTGAAGCGCTCGCGGTCCTTCGCGAGGTCCACACCGATCTGGGCGCCCGCAGGGACGTTGACGTTCTTGTCGATGATGGCGTTGCGGATCACCGCGTTGCGTCCGACGTTCACGTTGTGCATCAGCACCGAGTCGGTGATCTCGCTGAAGGAGTGGACGTGCACGCCGGGCGACAGGATGCTGCCCGACACGCTGCCACCGGACACGACGACGCCGGGGCACACCATGGAGTTGACCGCGCGGCCCATCCGGTCCTCCTCGGCGTGCACGAACTTCGCGGGCGGGCGCGGCGGTGACCAGGACAGGATGGGCCAGCGCTCGTTGTACAGGTTGAACTCGGGCGCGATGGACACCAGGTCCAGCGACGAGTCCATGTAGGCCTTCAGGGTCCCGACGTCGCGCCAGTACCCCCGGTCGGTCTCGGTCTGCCCCGGCCAGGTGTTGGCCGAGAAGTCGTACACGCCGGCCTCGCCCCGCGCGACCATCTGCGGGATGATGTTGCCGCCCAGGTCGTGGTCGGAGTCCTCGTTGCGGGCGTCCTTGGTGACGGCCGCGACCAGCGCCTTGGTGGTGAAGATGTAGTTGCCCATCGAGGCGTAGGCCTGGGTGGGGTCGTCGTTGGTCGGCCTGGGGTCGGCGGGCTTCTCACGGAACGCCTCGATCCGCATGCCGTCGGCGGACGGCTCGATCACACCGAACTCCGTCGCCTCGGCCAGAGGCACCCGGTTGGCCGCGACCGTCACCCCCGCGCCGGACTCGATGTGCTGCTGCAGCATCTGCCGCGGGTTCATCCGGTAGATGTGGTCGGCGCCGAACACCAGCACGTAGTCGGGGCGCTCGTCGCCGATGATGTTGAGGTTCTGGTAGATGGCGTCCGCCGACCCCGTGTACCAGTGCTTGCCCCGCCGCATCTGTGCCGGTACCGGGGTCACGTAGTGCCCCAGCAGTGGCGACAGGCGCCACACCTGGTTCAGGTGGATGTCCAGGCTGTGGCTCTTGTACTGCGTCAGCACCACGATCCGCGTGAAGTCGGCGTTGACCATGTTCGACAGCACGAAGTCGATGATGCGGTACATCCCCGCGAAGGGGACGGCGGGCTTGGCCCGGTCAGTGGTGAGGGGGGCCAGACGCTTCCCCTCACCGCCGGCGAGCACCATGGCGAGGACCTTCGAGTCATCCATGCGCGGACCCTACCCCAGCGGCCGTGGCGCTGAGGCCCCTCCACGACGACGAACGCCGTCCCCCGAGAGGGACGGCGTCCGTGGTGTGCAACGGTCAGATCACCCGACGGGGATCAGACACCACCCTCGTAGCAGGGGGCCTCGATCTCGAAGGCCGCAGCCGTCTCGCCCTCGTAGAAGCCCTGGCCCTCCAGGCCGCTGGGGAACTCCTGGGTGGGGGTGCCGATGGACGTCGACCGGACGGCCGCCGCGTTCGGGTCGCCGGCCAGGTTGCCGGAGCCGGCGGGCAGCATGCCCTGGTAGTCGACCTCGGTGATCTCGCCGAGCGCCGCCACCAGGCCCTCACGGGTCAGGTCGCCGTTGGCGGCAGCCTGCTCCAGCACGGCCTTCAGCGGGTAGGACCACACCCACCCGGAGGTGTAGCCGTCGTTGCCGGTGACGTCGCCGAGGGCGTCACGCATGGCCTGGTGTCCGGGGCTGTCGGTCTGGAAGGGCTCCCAGGGACCGGCGACGGTGACCTGCGCCTCGACTGCGGGAGCCGCCGGGGACTGCAGCAGACCGGGGTTGAACGACGGGCTGTTGAACAGGAAGCGGCCGGTGAAGCCCTGCGCGGCGGCCTGGCCGACGAGCGTGCCGGCGTCGGTCGGGCCGGTGGTGATCACCACGACATCGGCGCCACCGCCGACGATCTGGCCGATCGCCTCACCCTGGTTGTCGGCACCGGGGACGGTCGGCACGTCGATGAACTCCGCACCGTTCGCCTCGGCCCAGCGGCTGGCGCCGGCAGCGCCGTCGTCACCGTAGTCACCGGGGTAGTGCACGGCCATGACGGTGCTGACCGGGTCGCCGTTCTCGTTCAGGTAGTCCAGGCCGTTCATGCTCTCGATGCAGTACACGTTGCCGGACTCGACGATCACGTCGTCGAACAGCCACTCCGAGGTCCACGAGGCCGGGGCGGTCACGATGTTCTCGGCCACCAGGTCATCGAGGATGGCGAAGGTGGTGGGAGAGCCGAGGGACTGCGCGATCGCGAGGATCTCGCCCTTGATCTCCTCGTACTGCTGGGAGTGGACCTCGGGGTTGTACTGGTTGTCACGGGTGTACTCGGCGGTGTTGATGTCGTAGCCACCGATCCCGCCGTCCTCGTTCACGGTCCGCCAGAACGCGGTCTGGGCCTCGGTGATCGGCACGGCGAGGGCCGCGAACGGGCCGACGGTCAGGTCCGAGATCGTGCCCAGGTAGATGCACCCGTTGTCAGGGTTGACCGCGTCCGGGCAGGCCTCCTCGGTCACACCGGGACCAGTGGCCATGTCGCCCATGGACTCGTCGTCCATGCCCTCGTCCGTGTCCTCCTCCGACTCGCCCCCGTCTGCGGGCTCCTCGGTGTCGGCACCCTCGTCTGCGGGTTCCTCGGCGACCGTGTCGTCGGACCCCGCGGTGTCGGCGGTGTCATCGGTGCCGCGACATGCGGTCGCGAGCAGCGACAGCAGCGCGATCATCAGGGCCATCTTGGCCCAGCGTGAGTGCAACCTCATTGTTCCGTGCTCCTTTTGTGCGGCGGGCCCTGTTTCGCCGCCGGTGGTGTGAACCTACTACCTTCGTAGGACTCATGTGCCCCTCTTCCACCCAGGGCGCGGTGGGGGGCGCTGGCCGGACCGGTCAGTAGCTGAACGGCCAGCCCTTCCAGTAGTTGCGGATGCGGATCCACACGCCGAAGAGCCCACGTGGCTCGAACAGCAGGAACCCGACGATGAGGAAGCCGTAGAGGATCGTGGACACCTGTGCGGTGTTCAGCAGCCCACCCTGCTGTCCGGGACCCGGGATGAACGAGGCGAACCGGCTGAGCTCCTCGGCGAAGCGCAGGACCACGGTCAGGAACACCGCGCCGGCGATCGACCCGCTGATGGTCGACGCCCCACCGATCAGGATCATCGCGATGAACTGCACGCTGAGGGCCAGGTTGAACGTCTCGGGCGTGATCTGGCGCGTGATGGTGTACAGCACCGCGCCGGCGAGACCGGCGAACGCCGAGGACACGGTGAAGGCGAGGATCTTGTACTTGAAGATCTCCACGCCGATCACCTCGGCGGCGATGTCGCGGTCGCGCACGGCGGCGAAGGCACGTCCGGTCGCGGTCCGCGCGATGTTGCGGCCCAGCAGGGCGACCACGACCAGGACGGCGAGGGCGAACCAGAAGGTCTTCTGCTGACCGGTGAACGACGCCCCCGTGTTGGTCAACGAGATGCCGAAGAAGTCGGCGATCACGCCAGGACGACCCACACCGAAGCCCCCGGTGATGAAGTCCGCCTCGCGGAAGACGTGCTCGCCCAGGAACACCAGGCCCAGCGTCACGATCGCCAGGTACAGCCCGCGCAGGCGGGTGGCGACGGGCGCGATCAGCGCACCGATCAGCGCCGGCAGCAGTGCGGCCGCCGGCAGCCACACGATCATGGGCAGCCCGAACCCGAGCGTGCGCCCGTCAGGGTCACCGCTGAGCGTGGCAGCCGTGAACGCGCCGATGCCGACGAAGAAGGCGTGACCCAGGGAGACCTGGCCGGCGTAGCCCGTGACCAGGTTCAGGCCGATCGCGCCGATCGCGAAGGCGAAGGCCCGGGCCATCAGCACCAGCAGGTCATCGGCCAGGACGAAGGGCATCAGCACCGTCAGCGCCAGCAGGCCGTAGACACCCGCCATCTTGGCGCGGGTGTTGAACAGGGCCATGTCGGCCTCGTAGCTGGTGTACAGCTCGGGACGGCGGCTGACGCCAGACCCGCCCAGCAGGCCTCCGGACAACGAACTCATACTCGCTCCACCTCGGGGGTGCCGAACAGGCCGTAGGGCTTGACCAGCAGGACGATCAGCAGCAGGACGTAGGGGGACACCGGCGCGAAGTTGTTGCCCAGCCAGGGGAAGTACTGGGCCTGGTACTCACCGACCAGGGACTCGATGACACCGACCGCCAGACCGCCGATCAACCCGCCGCCGACGCTGTCGAGCCCACCGATGATGATCGCCGGCAACGCCTTGAGGGCGATGATCCAGGTGCCCTGGCTGATGCCGGACCCGCCGTCGACGAACATCCCGGCGACGGCCGCCAGCGCACCGGCGATGCCCCACGACACCGCGAACACCCGTCCGACGTTGATGCCCTGCGCCAGGGCGGTCTCCTGGTCGAACGCGGCGGCGCGCATCCCCAGCCCGAACCGGCTGTACTTGAAGAAGGCGAACAGCGCGATGACGATCACCATGGTCGCGGAGAACCGGGCGATGTCGCGTTCGAAGATGAGGATGTCACCGACGTTGACGGTGTTCAGGCCCCACGGGTCACCCACGAACCGGATGTTGGTGCCGATGAAGCGGTTCTGGATCACGCGCAGGACGATGTCGATACCGATGGTGATGATCGCCACCACGAACACCGGCTGACCGATCATCGGTCGCAGCGCCAGCCGTTCCACGACCAGCCCGACGACCGCGGTGCCGATGACGGCGAGCAGCAGGGCCGGCCAGAACCCGACGACGGGGTTCAGGAAGACGACGAAGAGCGCGCCCGTCACCATCAGCGCCGGCTGGGCGAAGCTGACGACCAGCGTGGACTTGTAGATGATGACGAACCCGAGGGCGACGAGGGCGTAGATGGATCCCTGTCCCAGCCCCTCGAAGACGGCCTGGAGGAAGTTGGTCATGCGATGGACTCCTGGGCTGCGGCACCGGCCATGGACTCGGTGCCACCTGCGTTGACGTAGGTCCGGCCGTCGGCGCCGGCACCGGTCGGTGTGCCGCCGTACATGCCCTCGACGAGGTCGGCGAAGATCTCGTACAGCGCCGACCGCTTGATCTTCTGCGTGGCGGTCATCTCACCGTCCTCGTGGTCGAGCTCCTTGGGCAGCATGCGGAACTTCTTGATGCCCTCGACGCGCGAGAACTTCTCGTTCGTCCGCTCCACCAGACCGGCGACCAGTTCCACGACCTCCTGCTTCTCCGACAGGTCCCGGTAGGTGGTGTAGGCCAGGCCGCGTCGCTGCGCCCATTCCCCGACGGTGTCCAGCTCGATGCCGATCAGGGCCGTCAGGTACTTGCGCTTGTCGCCGATCACCACCGCCTCCTTGATGAACTCGGAGGCCTTCAGCGAGTTCTCGATCTCGCTGGGCGAGATGTTCTTGCCACCCGCGGTGATGATGATGTCCTTGATGCGGTCGACGATCTTCAGGTGGGTCCCGTCGACCCACTCGCCCACGTCGCCGGTGTGCAGCCAGCCGTCCGGGTCGACCGTCTCGGCGGTGGCCTCGGGGTTGCGCCAGTAGCCGGCGAAGACCGCCGGGTGGCGCGTCAGGATCTCATTGGTCTGCTCGTCCAGCCTGACCTCGATGCCGTCGTGCGGCTCGCCGACCGTGCCCAGCTTCATGCGACCGGGCCGGTTGGACGTCGCCACCGCCGCGTTCTCGCTCATCCCGTACAGCTCGTAGATCGGCACGCCGATGCCCCAGAACCACTGGATGACCTCGGGGGCGATCGGCGCGGCGCCGGTGCCGGCGGTCCGGACCATCCGCATGCCCAGACGGTCCTTCAGCGCCCGGAACATGAACAGGTAGCCCACGGCATAGGTCAGCCGCGTCCGGGTCGTGTGGGTGCCGCCGTTGGCGACCAGCTGCTCGCCCAGGGACCGCGCGACCTTGGACCAGAAGGCCCACGACGCCCGCTTGAAGCGGCTGGCCGACGCCACGCGGATCTCGACGCTCGCCAGCATCTTCTCCCAGATGCGGGGGACGGCGAAGAAGACCGTCGGCTGCACCTCCCGCAGGTTCTGCGGCACCGTCTCGATGGACTCCGCGAAGTGGATCTGCACGCCGGCCTCGGCGTTCAGGTAGATCGTCGCGGCGCGCTCGGCGATGTGGCAGAGCGGCAGGTAGGACAGCGCCACGTCGCTGGGGTTGGCCGGCGGGTTGTAGAAGCCGCCGTCGTTGATCAGCTTGGTGATGCAGAACTCGACGTTGCTCTGGTCCAGCATGACCCCCTTGGGCGGGCCGGTGGTCCCCGAGGTGTAGATCAGGGTCATGACGTCGTCGGGCTGGGCCTCGGCCATCCGCCGCTCCAGCAGCCCTGGGTTGGCCTCACGGTGCTGGCGCCCCAGGTCCATGAAGTCGTCCCAGAACATCAGCCGCGGGTCGTCGTAGCGGTAGCGGATGCCGCGCGGCTCCAGGTAGACGATGGTCTGCAGCTCGGGCAGGTCGTCCAGGACGTCCAGGGCCTTGTCGACCTGCTCCTGGTCCTCGGCGATCAGGATCTTCGAGCCCGAGTTCCGCAGCAGGTACTGCACCTCCGCCGCCGGGTTGGTCGGGTACAGGCCGACCGTGATGCCGCGGGCCGCGGTGCAGCCGATGTCGGCGAACAGCCACTCCTTGCGGTTCTCCGAGTGGATGGCCAGGCGGTCACCGGGCTCCAGGCCCAGGGCCATCAGGGCGTGGCCGGCGACCTGGGACTGCTCCCAGTAGGCGGACCAGCTGACCTCCTTCCACACCCCGAAGTCCTTCTCGCGCATCGCGATGGAGTCGGGGGCGCGGCTGGCCCAGTCACGGACACGGGTGGCGGTGGTCTTCAGCGTCGTGCCGGATCCGTCCGGCCTGTCCAGCGTGGCGGTCACGAGGCGGCTCCTTCGTCGGTCGTGGGCGGGGTGTCGGTGTCGGTGTCGGTGTCGGTGTCCAGGCGGACCTGGTCTGATCCCAGGTAGGCACGGATCACGTCGGGGTTGCGCTGGACCTCCTTCGGCAGCCCCGTCGCGACGTGCTGACCGAAGTCGACGACCATGACGCGGTCGGCGAGGTCCATGACCAGACCCATGTCGTGCTCGACGAGGATCATGGGGGTGTGCAGCTCGTCGCGGATGTCGAGGATGAACCGGGCCATGTCCTCGGTCTCCTCCACGTTCATCCCGGCGACGGGCTCGTCGAGCAGCAGCAGCTTGGGCTCCATCGCCAGGGCGCGTCCCAGCTCGACACGCTTCTGGATGCCGTAGGGGAGGAGGCCCACCGGGAACTTGCGGAACTCCTGGATCTCGAGGAAGTCGATGATGTCCTCGACCACCGCCCGGTTGGCGATCTCCTGCCGGTGCGCCTTCCCCAGGTACAGCATCCCGGCGAGCATCCCGTAGGAGACCTTCTTGTGGCGGCCCAGCATCAGGTTGTCGAGCACCGTCAGGTTGCTGAACAGCTCGATGTTCTGGAAGGTGCGGGCCATGCCGATCGAGGCGATGTGGTGCGGCGACTGCCCGACGATCTGCTCGCCGCGGAAGCGGACGGCCCCCTCCTGCGGCCGGTAGACGCCCGAGAGGACGTTGAAGATGGAGGTCTTGCCGGCGCCGTTCGGGCCGATGATGGCGAACAGCTCCTTGGGACCCACGGTGAAGGAGACGCCGTCGATGGCGGTCACCCCCGAGAAGGACAGGCGGATGCTGTCGAACTCCAGGATGGGGTCCGCGGGGGCGGTCGCTGCTCCGCTGGCGGTCTTCTGCACGGCGAGGTCACTCATGAGGGGTCCGATCGATCGAGGGCCGGCTGGTCGACGCCACGAAGGCGTGCGCGGTCACGACAGCCACCGCTTGCGCCGCTTGTAGTGCTTGATGTCCTTGAAGGACTTGGCGCCCCCCTCGTCACCGAGCCCCAGGTAGAACTCCTTGACGTCGTCGTCCTGCAGCAGCTCCGCCGACGCCTTGTCCATGACGACCTTGCCGGTCTCCATGATGTAGCCGTGCTCGGACACGCCCAGCGCCATCGAGGCGTTCTGCTCGACCAGCAGCACGGTCACGCCCAGGCTGTTGATCTCGACGATCAGGTCGCGGATCTGGTCCACCAGCTGCGGGGCCAGGCCCAGGCTGGGCTCGTCCAGCAGCAGGTAGCGGGGGTTGGACATCAGCGCCCGCCCCATCGACAGCATCGTCTGCTCGCCACCCGACAGGTAGCCGGCGGTCGCTCGACGCCGGTCGCGCAGGACCGGGAAGATGTCGTAGACCCGCTCCATGTTCTCCTTCATGGCGCTGGTGTCGGTGTGGGCCCCGACCCGCAGGTTCTCCTCGACGGTGAACTCCGCGAAGATGCGTCGACCCTCCAGCGCCTGCTTGATGCCGGTGTCGACGATCTGCTCGGGGCGCAGCTGGTGGATCGGCTTGCCGTCCAGGGTGATGCTGCCCTTCGTCACCTCGCCCTCATGGACGCCGAGCAGCCCGGATATGGCCCGCAGCAACGTGGTCTTGCCCGCGCCGTTGGCGCCGAGCAGCGCGACGATCTTGCCGTCCGGCACCTGCAGGCTGACGCCACGCAGGACCAGGACCACGTCGTCGTACACGACCTCAAGGTTCGATACCTCGAGCATCTGTCCTCCACTACCTCGTCCGTCGATGTGAAGGTGTGCGGCCTCCTCGTGTTGAGGATTCCACAGTGACCGTTGTGCCCGCCGGTCCAGATCGGCTACGACCGTTGGGGTGTTCGTCGCGGCGGGACACGCATCGGTGCCCGCCATATGGCGTCGACAAGTGGGGGTGGCCCGCCTGCCGACCATGCTGGCCGGAGCCTAGTCAAGAAAACTGACGTTGTCGTCAACCTTGTCCGGTCGGAGGTCGCGGTCGGCCCCCGCTTGTCGTTTCCACAGACCTGCCCACAGGGCTGGAGGAGCGGCCCGATCGTGTGCTAGTGCGCCGAGGTCCAACCGCCACGGACCGCCGGTGCATGAGTAGCCTCGCCGGGTGATGCATCCCTCCCTCGCCCCGCTCGCGTTCCTGGTCGGCCGCTGGGCCGGCACCGGCACCGGCGTGTACCCCACCATCGACTCCTTCGCCTACGACGAGGAGATCTCGATCACCTCGACGCCCAAGCCGGTGCTGCGCTACGAGCAGCGCACGGCGGACCCGGCGACCGGCGAGGCACGCCACGCCGAGCTGGGCTGGTTCCGGATGACGCCGGCCGGCCCCGAGCTGGTCGTGGCGCAGCCGACCGGGATCACCGAGGTCCATGCCGGTCTGGTCCGCGACCACCGGGTGGAGCTGCGCAGCCTGACCGTGGGCATGACCCCCACGGCCGCCGGGCATGCCATCGGCGCCGTCGAGCGGGTCATCGAGGTGGAGGGGGACACCCTGCGCTACACCTTGTCCATGGCCGCGTCGGGACAGCCGCTGCAGGTGCACCTGCAGGCCGAGCTGCACCGCACCTGACCGCCGGGCTCAGCGTCGTCGCAGGGTCCCCATGGCGGCGAGGCTGCGCTGCAGCAGGTCGCCGGCGGCCAGCACGAAGGCGGCCACCGCCAGCCAGAAGGCCAGGGCCAGCAGGCCCTCCGCGCCCCAGCCCTGCGGCGTGACCATCGCATCGAGCGTCGGCCACGGTGCCGAGGCGAGCCCGGCGTTGGCGGTGTGGATGACATGGGGGAGGAGGGTGAAGACCGCCAGCACTCCGAGGGCGCCGGCCAGGTGCGAGCCGCGCACCCGGACCAGACCCAACGCCGCGAGCGTCAACGCCAGCGTCAGGCCGCCGCCGCCCACCCCGGCGGCGGCCCGCAGCTGGTCGATCCGCGTCGGGTCGGCGCCCAGCAGCGGGGAGGTGGTCTCGATGGCCTGCAGCAGCCGGTAGGCCATCTGCAGGACGGCGGGCACCACCAGGGCGGCGACGACCAACCCGTTGCGCAGGGTCCACGTGGGCCAGCGGGGCGCCGCCACCCAGCTGGGCCGCGGCCGCACGGGGATGGGGGTCGGCACGACCTTGTGCCGCGGTGGCCGTGCGGGA
>JBFKGB010000026.1:0-15657 GCA_041633535.1 Euzebya sp.
CAGGGCTGTTCCGTCGGTGTTGCGACCGAGGCGCTCTACCAACTGAGCTACAGCCCCCTGTGGGCCCGACAAGCGTAGCGTCGACCGTGGCCGCCGCACTCCACCACGGTCGATATCGTCCGGACGTGAGCAGGATCCACCATGGTGGATGTTGATCAGGTCTCGCGGAGGTCGGCCCGGTGGGCGTCCAGGGCGTCGCGCAGGCGCTCCTGCAGGTGTGCGGTGGTGAAGTCGCCGCGGGTGCGCTCCAGGATCGAACGGGCGACGTCGGTCGAGCGGCGCAGACCTGACGTGATGCCGTCGGGGAAGTCGATGGTGACCAGCATCGAGTAGATGTCGTCCATCGTCGACAGCATCGACTCGCAGCGCTCGAGGCGGCCGGGCTGGTCGATGCGGCGCAGCTGGTCCAGCAGGAAGCGGCGCAGCTCCCCGACCGTCTCGGCCAGGCCGTTCAGCCAGGCCGCGGTGTCCACCCCCAGGTCCGCCGGCGACGGCAGCGGCTCGCCGGCCAGCACCGCGAGGGTGCAGCGCGCCTCGGCGTACTCCTTCTCGGCATCGGCCACGAAGCCCGCCCAGCGGATCATCGGCAGATCGGCGCAGGCCGCCATGGCGGTGGCCAGGTGGGCGGCGCTGTCGTCCACACCGGCGTGGGCGACCGAGAACTCGCCACGGTGGGCGGCCCGGATGGCGTTGGCCGAGCAGCGGATGGACTCGCGCGAGGACGTCAGCGCGGTCTCGCGGGCGGTGTGCCGCGCCGCGAGGTCCTCGCGTGCCGCCTGCCCGATGTCGGTCAGGCGGTCGGTGCTCATGCGGCGCGCTTGTCGATCCAGACGGGGGCACCCGAACGGTGACGGGTCGTGGAGAACCCGCCCTTGGGGCGAGGGGTCCCGATGCCACCGCCGACGCTGGCGCGACGACGACGACGGGTCGCCTGCAGCTGGTGGTCACGGACCTGCTGGTAGGCCACACCCAGCGCCAGGGCCAGGCCGGCGGTCACCAGCCCGATGGTCATCGGCGACACGCCCATCACCAGGGCGGCGACGGCCAGCACCGCGCTGACAGCGGCGACCTGCTTCAGCGACTCACGGCGGCGCCGCCGGATCGCGGCGCGACGACGTGCCTGCCTGGCGATGGTCTCTGCATCGTCCAGCACCATGAGGTGCCGGCCGGGGGCTCGCGTGGGGATCAAGGTCATCAGGACACCTGTCGATGGTCGACGTCGATCACAGGGTGCACCATACGGGCCACCCGGTGCACCTGCCCGGACGTCCCGAGTCGCCGAGCACGGTCATCGAGCACGGTCACCGGGCATGATCACCACTGCGCAGCTGGTCCACGGCGTGGCCCAGCACGGGCGCGACGACCTCGACGGACTCACGGGCGCCCTTGGGGGACCCCGGGACGTTGATGACCAGCGTCCCGTCGCGCACGCCCGCGACGCCGCGTGACAGCATCGCCATGGGGGTGATGGTCAGCGAGCGCGCCCTGATGGCCTCGGCCATGCCGGGCACCTCGCGGTCGATCACGTCCAGGGTCGCCTCACGGGTCGTGTCCTTGGGGTGCATCCCCGTACCGCCGTTGGTGATCACGACGTCGGCGTCGGCGCAGGCCTGGATGATCGCTGCCGACACGCCCTCACGGCCGTCGGGGACGATGGTCGTGCCGATGACCTCGTGGCCGGCTGCGACCAGCACCTCGGCCACGGCGGGCCCGGCCGTGTCCTCGTACACCCCGGCGCTGGCGCGCGTCGAGATGGTGATGATACGGACCCGGGCGGTGCGCTCGCTCACCGGTCCCCCTCCCCGCGGTGCCAGTCGCCGCTCTTGCCGCCGGTCTTGGACTCCAGGCGCACCTGCTCGACGACGATGCCCTTGTCCACGGCCTTGGTCATGTCGTACAGCGTCAGGGCGGCCGTGGACGCGGCGACCAGCGCCTCCATCTCGACGCCCGTGCGGTCGGCCGCACGGGCGGTGGCGGTGATGCCCACCCGGCCCTGCTCGACGTCGACGTCGATGTCCACCTCGACCCCTGCCAGGGCGATGACGTGGCACAGGGGGATCAGGTCGGGGGTCCGCTTGGCCCCCATGATCCCGGCCAGCCGCGCGGTGGCCAGGGCGTCACCCTTGGGCAGCCGACCGTCGACCAGCAGCCTGGCGGTGTCGGGGCCCATGACGACCACGGCGGTCGCCGTCGCGGTCCGCGCGGTCACGGCCTTGCCGGCCACGTCGACCATGCGGGCGTGGCCCTTCGCGTCCAGGTGGGTCAGCCCGACGCCGTCGGCAGCATCACCGACGCCGCTCATGACGGGTCCACCAGCAGGTGCACGACGACCGTCTCGCCGGCCGACATCGCGGTCCGGTCCGCGGGGATCTCGGCCAGACCGTCGGCGAGCACCATGGACCGCAGGATCCCCGAGCCCTGCGCGCCGGTCGTGCTGGCCAGCCAGTCGTCCTGGCCCTTCTGCAGACGGACCCGCAGGAAGGAGACCTTGTGCTCGGGGCTGCGCACGTCCTCGGCCAGCCGGGCGATCACCCGTGGCCGGTTCAGGTCGCTGCGGCCCTGCATCCTCTTGATCGCCGGTCGCACCAGCACCTCGAAGCTGACCGCCGAGGACACCGGGTTGCCGGGCAGGCCGAAGACGGGGATGCCGTCGATCGTGCCGAACGCCTGGGGCATGCCGGGCTGCATCGCGACCTTGCTGAAGGTCACGTCACCCAGCTCGGCCATGACCTGCTTGGACAGGTCGTAGCGCCCGGCGCTGACGCCGCCGCTGGTGACCAGGATGTCGGCGACGGACAGGGCGTCGGTGAACGCCTTGCGCAGCCGTGTCCGGTCGTCGGGGGCGATGGGCTGGCGGAAGGCGATCGCGCCGGCCTCGGCCACCTGCGCGGCCAGCCCGTAGGAGTTCGACTCGTGGATCTGCCCGGGCCGCAACGGCTGTCCGGGCTCGACCAGCTCGTCCCCCGTGGCCAGGGTCGCCACGCGCACGGCGGGGTGGACCTCGACCCGGCCGATGCCCATGGCGGCCAGCATGCCGATCTCGGCGGGTCCCAGGACACGGCCGGGCTCCAGCACGACCTCTCCGGCGCGGACGCTCTCGCCCGCGTCCCGGATGTTCTCACCCGTGTCGGGGGCGACGTGCAGGGTGACCGTCCCCGGCTCCTCCTCCACCAGCTCGACGGGCACCACCGCGGTGGCGCCCGGCGGCATCGGGGCGCCCGTCATGATGCGGACGGCCTGGCCTGGACCGACCGGCGTCAGGTCCGCAGCGCCCGCGGCGACCTCACCGGCGATCTGCAGCCGGCTGCCCTCGGCGACATCGGCGGCGCGCACCGCGAAGCCGTCCATGGCGGAGTTGGCGAACGGGGGGATGTCCCCGGGGGCGTCGATGCGTGCGGCCAGGACCAGGCCGCGTGCCTCCAGCAGCGAGGAGGAGGTCGATGGCAGCGGCGCGACGGTGGACAGGATGCGGCGGCGGTGGTCGGCCAGGCTGACGAGCTCGGCCGGGTCGACGTGGTGGCGGTGGCCCACGGGTCAGTCCATGTCCCGGACGAACTCACGCAGGAAGGCCTTGAAGCTGGGGCCCAGGTCCTCGCGCTGGGCGGCCAGCTGCACGGTGGCGCGCAGGTAGTCCGCCTTCAGCCCGACGTCGTAGCGGACGCCCTCGAACTTGATGGCGCGGATCGGCTCGTCGCGTGCCTGCGCCCGCATCGCGTCGGTCAGCTGGATCTCGCCGCCACGACCCGGCTTGGTCTCGGCGATGTGGTCGAAGATGTCCGGGGTCAGGACGTAGCGCCCGATGATGCACAGGTTGGAGGGGGCGTTGGCCTTGCCCGGCTTCTCCACCAGGTCGTTGACCAGGTACACGCCCTCGTTGTCGGGGTCCGGCACCGCGTCCACGACGCCGTACCGCGACAGGTCCTCGTCGCCGAACTCCATCACCGCGATGGTGCTGCGGCCCGTCTCGGCGGAGACGTCGACCATGCGGTGCAGCAGCCGTTCGTCCTCACCGATCAGGTCGTCACCCAGCAGCACCGCGAAGGACTCGTCGCCGACGTGGTGTCGGGCACAGCCGATGGCGTGGCCCAGACCCAGCGGCTTGCCCTGACGCACGTAGTGGATCAGCGCCAGGTTGGTCACCGCCTGCACGGCGGCCAGCAGGTCCTCCTTGCCCGTGGCGGCCAGCTGTCGCTCCAGCTCGACGGCCTGGTCGAAGTGGTCCTCGAGCGACCGCTTGCCCCGACCGGTCACCAGCAGGATGTCGTCCAGACCAGCCCGGACCGCCTCCTCGACCACGTACTGGATGGAGGGCTTGTCGACCAGCGGCAGCATCTCCTTGGGCTGGGCCTTGGTCGCCGGGAGGAAGCGGGTACCCATCCCCGCGGCGGGGATGACAGCCTTTCGTGCACGCACGTGTTCGCCTTCGCAGTTGCTGGTCGGGGCGGTCGGTGGACCCCCCGTGGACGGGCCACACGGGCGAGTCCGGATCTGCGGGGCATGCTAGGTCAACCATGGACCCGGTGACAGGAGGACGGGACGCCGCCGCGGCGTCGAAGACCGCGCTGCGGCACCGGGCGCGGGTGGCCCGGCAGACCCTCGACGAGGCGTACCGGACCGCTGCGGACCAGGCGATCACGAGCCGCCTGGTCGCCTGGGTCGACATGGTGGGGGCCGCCACGGTCGGGCTGTACGCGGCCCTCCCGGGCGAGGTCGACCTGGACCCGGCCGTGGCGCCGCTGCTGCGGGCCGGCGTCGCCGTGGCCTACCCCCGGGTCGAGGACGACACGACGATGACCTTCCACCGCGTCCGGGCGGTCCCGACCCTCCGCCGGGGCACGCCGGCCATCCGGGAGCCCTCACCGGGGTCGCCGGTGGTCGTCCCCGACACCGTCGTCCTGCCGGGCCTGGCCTTCGATCGACGAGGGGGCCGGCTGGGGCACGGCGCCGGCTACTACGACCGGTGGCTGGCAGGACACCCCGGGGTGCGGACCGTGGGGGTGTGCCACGCCCGGCTGCTCGTGGACGAGGTGCCGATGCTGCCGCACGACGTCCGCGCGGATGCGGTCCTGACCGAGGACGACGTGTACCGTTGAGCGGTCCGTCCGTCGCGCACCTCTCGCCCACCACCGCGACCGAGGAACGTTGGCGGACCTCCCCCGGCCCCTCCCCACATGGTGTTCCGATGCCCACGTATGAGTACGAGTGCCTGACCAACGGCCACCGCTTCGAGGTGAAGCAGTCCTTCAAGGACGATGCGATCTCGGTGTGTGAGGTCTGCAACGAGCCTGTGCGCAAGGTCTTCAGCGCCGCTGGGATCGTGTTCAAGGGCTCCGGCTACTACGTGACCGACACCCGGTCCGGTGGCAAGAGCAGCACCTCCAAGGCCCCGACGGAGAGCTCGTCGGGCAGCTCGTCGTCCGACGCGAAGCCCGCCAGCTCCTCCACGTCGAGCTCCACCAGCACCTCCACCTCCTCGGACTGACGCATGGACGTGCCCGCCCACCCCGAGGTCCACATCGACGTGGGCATCTTCGGTGGGTCGGGGCTGTACGAGCTGCTGGACGACGCCAGCCCCGTGACGGTGCAGACCCCCTTCGGGCCGCCGTCTGCGCCGGTCGTGGTGGGCAGTGTCGAGGGACGTCGCGTCGGGTTCATGCCGCGCCACGGCGTCGAGCACACCCTTCCGCCGCACCGCATCAACTACCGGGCCAACGTGTGGGCGATGAAGCACCTGGGCGCCAGCGACATGATCCTGCCGTGTGCCGCCGGTTCGCTGGACCCCGAGGTCGCACCCGGCTCGTTCGTGATCGCCGACCAGGTCGTGGACCGCACGCACGGACGCGCCGACACGGTCCACGACGGCCCGCAGACGGTCCACGTCTCGTTCGCCCACCCCTACGACGCCGAGATGCGAGCGGTTGCCGTCGCCCAGGCCCGACGTCTGGGCATCACGGTCCACGACGGGGGCACGGTGGTGGTCGTCAACGGTCCCCGGTTCTCCTCCGCGGCCGAGTCACGCTTCTACGCCGCACAGGGCTGGCAGGTCATCAACATGACCGCCCAGCCGGAGGCCGCGCTGTGCCGTGAGCTCGAGATGGCGGCGGTCAACATCTCGCTGATCACCGACCACGACGCCGGGCTGGTCGACGGCGCAGAGGTCAGCCACGCCGAGGTGCTGCGGGTGTTCGCCGCCAACATCGAGGCGCTGCGCAGCCTGCTGTTCGCGATGGTGCCGGCGCTGCCGCTGTCACCGGACCGCCCGGCGCTGCACGCCCTCCGCGACGCCCACGGCTAGAGGCGGCAGGGCGGTGAGCACGATCCACCATGGTGGATCCTGATCACCGGGTCCACCACGGTGACGACGACGTCACGCAGCCAGGCGACGGCTCACGCTGACAGGTCGTCGGGGTGCGGCTCCGCAGCGATGAGGGCCTTGGCCTGAGCCGCTGCGAGACCGAGCGCGCCGACGGCGGTGACCGCCAGACCGACCCTGCCCGCCGCGGAGGGCTGACGGCCCAGCACGTGTCCCACGACCGCAGCCGCCCCCACGGTGTTCACCGCGAGGGCACGCCGGGTCGGGGGCTGCCACTCCTCGCTGACGGACCAGACGCCGAGGGCACCCGACAGGCCCAGCGCACCCAGCCCCGCCAGGCGGGTGAGGGCGCCGGACAGGTCGATGGACCGGCCGATGCGGCCGCCCAGCACGACCGCGGCGGTGCCGGCCAGCCCGACACCGGCTGCGTTCAGGCCCAGCGCCCGGCGGGCGAGCCCCTCGGGCTGCATGTGCCAGGCGTCGTGGCTGATCATCTCGCTCATGGCGCTAGTGGCGGAAGTGACGGCGGCCCGTGAAGACCATCGGGATGCCCGCGGCGTCGCAGGCGGCGATGACCTCGGCGTCCCGCATCGACCCGCCGGGCTGGATGATGGCGCGCACGCCGGCGGCGATGGCGGCCTCGGGGCCGTCGGCGAAGGGGAAGAAGGCGTCGGAGGCCAGCACCGAGCCGGTGTGGCGCCCGTTGGACTTCTCGACGGCGATCTTCACCGAGTCCACGCGTGACATCTGGCCGGCACCGACGCCGACCACGGCCCGGTCGGCGGTCAGCACGATCCCGTTGGACTTCACGTGCTTGCACACGGTCCAGGCGAACCCGAGCTCGGCCAGGGTCGCCTCGTCCGGCTTGGCGGCCGTCGGGACCGTCCAGCTGTCGGGGGTCTCGGGGGCGCTGTCGGGCTCCTGCACCAGCAGGCCACCGGCGACCGAGCGGATGATCCGGTCGCCGGCCGGCCGCTGGGCACGGTCGATGGCGAGGATGCGCAGGTTGGCCTTGGTGCGCAGGATCTCCAGCGCGTCGTCGTCGAAGCCGGGGGCGACGACGACCTCGGTGAACACCTCGACGATCTGGCGGGCCGTGGCGGCGTCGATGACGCGGTTGGCGGCGACGATGCCGCCGAAGACGCTGACGGAGTCACCCTCGAAGGCGCGGGGGTAGGCCTCGGCCAGGGAGTCCGCGACGGCGAGCCCGGCGGGGTTGGTGTGCTTGATGATGGCGATGCAGGGGTCGTCGAAGTCCATCGCCATCCCGAACGCCGCGTCGGTGTCCAGGATGTTGTTGTACGACAGCTCCTTGCCGCCCAGCACCCGCGAGCTGCCGAGGCCCCACGGCTCGCCGCGCTCGACGTAGTAGGCGGCGGCCTGGTGCGGGTTCTCGCCGTACCGCAGGTCCTGCGCCTTGGCGTAGACCGGCCCGAAGCGGTCGGGGAACGTCTCGTTGCGGGCGAACCAGGCGGCGATGTCGGCGTCGTAGGAGGCGGTGTGGGCGAAGGCCTGCGCGGCCAGGCCGCGGCGGGTCGCCAGGGTCAGCCCGCCCTGGCCGGTGATCTCGGCCAGCACCGCGTCGTAGGCGCTGGGTGCGGTGACGACACCGACGTGCAGGTGGTTCTTGGCCGCGGCACGGACCATGGTCGGTCCGCCGATGTCGATCATCTCGATGGCGGCGGCCGCGGTGACGTCGGGGTCCGCGATCGTGTCGCGGAAGGGGTACAGGTTCACGACGACCAGGTCGACGGCGGTGATGGCGTGGTCGGCCAGCGCCTGCAGGTGCGACTCGTTGTCACGGTCGGCCAGGATCCCTGCGTGCACGGCCGGGTGGAGGGTCTTGACCCGTCCGTCCATCATCTCGGGGAAGCCGGTCACGTCGGCGACCTCGGTGACGGCGACGCCGGCCTCGCGGATGCGGGCGGCCGTCGAGCCGGTCGAGACGATCTCGACGCCGGCCGCGGCCAGGCCGGTGGCCAGGGCCTCCAGGCCGGTCTTGTCGTAGACGCTGACGAGCGCGCGGCGAACCTGGACGTGGTCGGTCATGACGGTGCTACCTCGTGGGGTGTGGGGGTGGGGAGATCATCAGGAGGGGGCCACGACGACCCGCCGGCCGTGGACGGTCACGCGGCCCTGGCAGATCGCGCGCACGACCTCGGGGAACAGCTGGTGCTCGACGACCTGGATCCGCGCGTGGAGGGTATCCGCTGTGTCGCCGTGCTCCACTGGGACGGCCTGCTGGGCGATGATCGGGCCGTGGTCGACCTGCTCGTCGACGTAGTGGACGGTGACGCCGCTGACCTTGACGCCCCAGTCGATCGCGTCGGCCGGTGCGTGGGCACCCGCGAATGCGGGAAGGAGTGAGGGGTGGACGTTGACCGTCGGCCAGCGGCCGACGAACGCCCCGGAGAGGATCTTCATGAAGCCGGCCAGGACGACCAGGTCGGGCGCCGCCTCGGCGACCACGTCGATCAGCGCCGTCTCCCAGGCGCCCCGGTCCGCATGGTCCGACAGCGGCACGACGGCCGTGGGGATGTCGGCGTCGGCGGCACGGACCAGCCCGCCGGCGTCGGCGCGGTCCGAGACGACCAGCACGATGTCACCGCCCAGGTCACCTGCGTCCAGCATCGCCTGGAGGTTGGAACCTGACCCGCTGATCAGGACCACGATTCGTGCGCGCATCATCAATCGAACCTACGGTGAAGTAACTTATGTGGAGGGTGAGCCTGCCGATCAGGTGGGTGCATCCGACCGACTGCGGCCGGACAACGGTAACGGGCACCGGCCGACCGCAGACCATCCCCATCAGCCCACTCCCCTCGAAGGGCGCCGACGATGAGCAGTGACAGCCGTGGACTCCAGCGCCACCACACCGCTGCCTACGTCGCGAGCCGCCCCAAGCTGCGGGGCGTCATGCACCTGGCGATGGCCCCGGTCGCAGCGGTCATGGCCATCACGCTGATCCAGCGGACCAGCGGGACGGGGCGCATCACCGGCGGCATCTTCGGCATGGCCCTGGTCGGCCTGTACGCCGTCTCGGGCAGCTACCACGTCCCGGCCTGGACCGGCCGGGTGCGCATGCTGTGGGGCCGTGCCGACACGGCGATGATCGTGCTGTTCATCTCGGGGACGTTCACCCCGATCGCCTTCCACGCCCTCACGGGCACGTGGCGGCTGTGGAGCCTGGCGATCGCGTGGGTCATCGCCATCGCCGGTGCGGCGATGGCGTTCTCGCCCCTCACCGCGCCACGCTGGCTGCGCACCACGGGGTACGTGGCCGTCGGCTGGATGATGGTGGTGCCGATGTTCAAGATCGCCGCCGCCCTGCCGCTGGAGGCCACGATGCTGATCCTGCTGGGCGGCGTCCTCTACACGATCGGCGGGGTGGTCTACGCCACCGAGAAGCCCGACATCGCCCCTGCGTGGTTCGGCTTCCACGAGGTCTTCCACCTCCTCGTCGTCGCCGCGTCGGTCTGTCACTACATCGCGATCATGCGCTACGTCCTGTAGCCAGCGGCCACCGTCTGCGGTCGGACCGACCGGACAGGGTCGGACAGGCAGGTGCCAGGTGGTCTGATCTCGAACAGTCCAGGTGAAGAGAGCCGTTCGTCTCGACACCTAGGACCCCTCGTGATCCGCAAGCTCCTGCCACTGACCGCCGCCGCCCTGATGGTCACCAGCCTCGTGCCCGCCGTCGCGGGCGCCCAGACCGACGAGATCGACTCCCGGGTCGTCGTCGCACCGATGGACTCGGGGATCAACCCCTACCACGACGCCTTCCAGGTCGAGGAGTCCTCGGTGACCCCCGACGTCCTGGCCGAGTTCGGCGTCCTCCCCGAGAACGTGATCACGCTGGGCGAGTCCTTCGAGGCCGACAAGGCGCGCGTCTGGGACCGGCTGACGACCGACGTGGACTACCACTTCACCGGGACCAACATCATCGCCCGGTCCTTCTCGCCCGGGTCCCGCCCGATCCTGCCCGACAACGAGGGTGACACCCACGGGGTCGGCGTCGCCGGCTCGGTGGCACGCGGCAACCCCGAGGCCATCATCTACTTCATCGAGGGTGGCTTCCTGGACGAGGGTGAGCCCTACACCTTCACCCATCCGTCCGTCGACATCGTCACGATGTCCTACGGCCTGCCGGCCGCTGCCCTGACCCTGGCCCGCGACGGCGCCTACGAGGGCGTCGTCGAGCTCGGCAAGCTCTCCTTCGGGGCCTCGACCAACGACCCGCAGGCGGCGCCCCTGGACGGCACGGCCGGCCCCTGGTACGAGATCGCGATCGCCGGCTACGCCGAGGGCAGTGGCGAGGCCCGGACCACGACGTCGGGCAACCTGGTGGACTTCGTCGCCGACTTCACCCAGGACCTGCCCTACTGCGCGACCTGCACCACCGAGACCCGGTCGGTGTCGGGCACGTCGTTCGCGACGCCCTACTCCGCCGGGGTCATGTCCAAGGTCGTGCTGGAGGCGCGCCGCGCCGCTGGCCACCTGGGCGGCATCACCCCCGACGGCCTGATGGTCGACGCCGACGGCGTGCAGCTGAGCAACTGGGACTTCCGCCGGGCGCTCGAGGAGGGCTCGATCATCCCGGTGTCCACCACGGTCGGCACCAACCTGCCGGTCAACCCCGTCGCCCCCTACCTGCAGATCGGGTGGGGCGCGATCACCGGTGACCCGGAGCTGGACGTCGTGGGCCGCACCCTGGCCCAGCTGGACGCGGACGCGAAGCCGCTGAAGTCCGCCGACACCTGCGCCTACATGACGGCCTACATGGGCAGCCGGTTCCTGCTGTGGGACGCCAACCCTGACCCGGCCAGCCAGCTGTTCGGCGCCGACGGCGCCAGCGGCAGCTTCGGGCAGACCAACATCGTGGACTCGCCCTACCGCGCCTGCTGACAGCCTGCAGTCGTCACGAGGGCCCCGCCGATGGCGGGGCCCTTGTTTCGTGCCCAGAACCTCACGCTACGTACATCTCTATGTGAATGATGGTCATTTTTCGTCTGTCTCCGCAACTTCGCCCTCCGTACAATGGTCGAACGGACAGGTAGTCAGAAACCCGGAGGGAACCGAAGGAGCTCGGACATGACCATCACGCTCGCACAGACCATCGACTGGCAGACCCCACTGGAGGACGCGCTCAGCGCCGTGGTCACGTTCGTGCCCCGGTTGGTCGCGTTCCTCGCCATCCTCTTCATCGCCCGGATCGTCGCGAAGGTGGTCCAGCGGGGCGTCACCTTCCTGCTGGAACGGATGAAGTTCGACGCCGTCATGGACAAGGCCGGGGTCGGCGCACCGCTGCAGCGGGCCGGCTTCGCCGACGCGGGGGCCTTCGTCGCCAAGGTGATCTACTACGCCGTCATGCTGCTGGGCCTCCAGCTTGCCATCAGCGTCTTCGGCCCCAACCCCATCTCGGACCTCATCAACGGTGTCGTGGCCTTCATCCCCAAGGCGATCGTCGCCATGGCCATCATCGTCGTCACCGGTCTCATCGTCCGGGCCGTCAACAACGTCCTCGCCCCGGCCTACGCCAACATGGACATGGGGCGCCTGGCCCGGACCGGCGTCACCGGCGCCATCTGGATGATCGGCATCTTCGCCACCCTCGACCAGATCGAGGTCGCCCAGAGCATCGTGTCGACGCTCTTCACGACCATCGTCGGCTCCCTCGGCCTGATCCTGGTGATCATGTTCGGCGTCGGCGGGATCTGGGAGGCCAAGGACCGCTTCTGGCCCACCGTCTTCGACCGGGTCAGCGGCAGCACCGGCAAGGACACCACCGCGTCGGTGGACATCACCGACCAGGAGCACACCACCGTGTGAGAAGACCCCCCGCGGATCGGGCCCGGCCATCTGGCCGGGCCCCTTCCGCGTCCAGGGTCCGGGACCTACTCCACGCCGATGACCTCGACGGTGTCGGTGGGTGCGGTGTGGCTGGGCTCCAGCGCCCCGCCGACCGTGACTACGGTGTTCCCCACCGCAGCAGCGGCCAGCCCGTGCCGCCCGGTGGGCAACGACGGCAGCGTCGTCCAGTCCCCCGTCGCCGCCTGCAGGTCGTAGGCCTCGACCTGGTCGAAGACGCCGAGCGAGCGCTCACCGCCGATCGCGACCAGGATCCGCCCGTCGACGACGACGGCGGCGAGGCCGCCCCGGGCCGTCGGCATGTCCGGCATCTGGGTCCACTCGTCGGCCACGGGGTCGTACCGCTCGACGGTCGCCAGGTTCGCGTCGGCCGACAGGACCCGCCCGCCCACCGCGTACAGGTAGCGGCCGTCGGTGGCCACGGCCAGGTGCTCACGGGGTGTGGGGAACGGTGCACCCTCACGCCAGGTCTGCCCGTCGAAGACCTCGGTCGTGGTGACCAGCTGGCCGGCGACGTCCTGCCCACCGACGACGACGATCTGGCCCGCCACGTTGGCCGCGGCGCCCGCGACCCGCGGCTGCAGCAGCGCCGGCAGGTCCACCCACTCGGTGCCGCGCAGCGCGAGCACCCGGTCCGACACCGTCGCCGACAGCAGCGACCCCTGGGGCGACCAGCCGCCGAGGACCACCAGGTCGCTGCCGAACGTGGCGGTCATGTGGTGGTGCAGGGGCACCGGCAGGTCGGGCCCGGCGCGCCAGCTGTTGCTGGCGATCTCGAAGCCCTCGACGCTGGCGGAGACCCCGCCGTCGACCAGACCACCGGTCACCCACACCCGCCCGCGAAGCTCGACCCCGGGGATCTGCTGGCGAGGGATCGGGACCGGCCGCGCCTGGACCCAGCCACCGATCGGGGTCGGGGGCACGTAGTCGGCCGGGTCGACCGTCGCGGCGACGTCCCCGGCCCCCGGCTCGGAGGCGGCGTCGGTGCTGACGGGCGGGACGGCCGCCTCATCAGCCACCTGGTCCTCGGGCTCGACGCCGTCGACCTCCTGCGGGGGCGGATCGGCGGCCCCATCGACCTCGTCGGGGGCGGTGGCCACCACCACGTCACCGACCTCGGCGTCGTCACCGCCGAGCAGCTGCACGGCGACGACCCCGCCGATCACGAGGGCCAGGACGCCGAGGCCCGCGGCAACCAACCGCCGACCGCCGCCACCACCGGCGGGATCGCTGACCGCACCGGGCGGCGGTCCGTCGTGCCCGTCCGGTGCGGGCCGGGGCGGGGCCTGCGGTGCGTCCCAGCCGCCTGCGGGCTGCTGCAGCGGTGGGGGTGGCGCTCCGGGGCTGGCCGAGGGAACGGGCCCCGAGGTGGCGACCGGGTCGCTGGTCAGGTCGAAGCTGGTCGTGGCCAGCGAGGTGGGCGTCGTGCCGATGGAACGTGGCAGGACCATCGGCGTCTGGGGCAGCCCGATCTGACGCTGGGCCTCGCGCATGGCCGCCCCGAAGGCGCTGGCCGAGACGTACCGGTCGTCGGAGGACTTGGCCATCGCCGTCTCGAGGACCTTGGCGAACGGGTCCGGCACCCCACGGGCGCGCAGGTCCGGGACCGGGTCGCGGGCGATGCGCAGGACCATGGCCAGCACCGACTCCTCCCCCTGGGTCGAGAACGGCGCGGTCCCCGCGATCAGGGTGAACAGCGTGGCCGCCAGGCCGTAGATGTCGGCCTGCACCCCGGGGCGCCGTCCGTCCAGCACCTCGGGGGCGGCGTAGGCCACGGACGCGGTGATGACCCCGGTCTTGGTCTGCTCGCCGTCGTCGAGGCTGGCGATGCCGAAGTCGGCCAGGCGGGGCTCGCCGTACTCCGACAGCAGGATGTTGGCGGGCTTCAGGTCACGGTGCAGGATGCCGGCCCGGTGTGCGGTCTCCAGCGCGCCGGCCAGCTTGACGCCGAGGTCGAGGACCTCCTCCCATGCCATCGGCCCCTCGGTGACCAGCCGGTCCGCCAGCGACCCGCCCTTCATCAGCTCCATCGCGAGGTAGGGCTGCCCGTCGGTGGTGAAGCCCGAGGCGAAGACCGGGGTGATGTTGGGGTGGTTCGACACCTTCCCCAGCGCCTGGCGTTCACGGTCGAAGCGGCGCAGGGTGCGCTCGTCGGTGAGGGTCAGCACCTTCACGGCCACCGTGCGGTCGAACGCGGGCTGGCGCGCGGTGAAGACGACCCCGAAGCCTCCCCGGCCGATCTCGTCCAGGTCGATGAACTCGTCGGTCCCCAGGTCAAGCATCGTGATCCTCCCTCTGGGATGGGCAGGCGCCCATCCCTGCGGTGAGTATCACACCTCCGGTGAACGGCCGTCAGCTTTCACCCGATCACACGCCGTCGGACAGGCTCTGTCGTTCAGGTGTCCAACCCCACTGCCGATCAGGTACGGAGCCGGGCGGCGAGGACTACCCTTGTCGGTGCGTCGGCGTTGCAGTGCGAGGCCCAGAAGGGCCACGCCGACCGCCCCATACGGTTCGCGAACAGGCGCGCAAGACGGCGTGTCCGCTGCACTCGCACCCATCACACACACCGACCAGGCCCCTCGGGCCTGATCGACGATGGAGGAATCCAACCGTGACAGACCTTTCCGTAGACCGCATCGGCGACCTCACCTTCAAGGTGGCCGACCTGTCCCAGGCCGAGGCCGGCCGTCACCAGATCCGTCTGGCCGAGCACGAGATGCCCGGCCTGATGGCCATCCGTGAGGAGTACGCCGACGCCAAGCCGCTGGCCGGCGCCCGCATCGGCGGCTCGCTGCACATGACGACCCAGACCGCCGTGCTGATCGAGACCCTCGTGGACCTCGGCGCCGACGTCCGCTGGTGCTCCTGCAACATCTTCTCGACCGAGGACGGGGCCGCGGCCGCCGTCGTCGTCGGCCGTGACGGCACGCCCGAGAACCCCGCCGGTGTCCCCGTGTTCGCCTGGAAGGGCGAGACGCTGGAGGAGTACTGGTGGTGCACCGAGCAGATGCTCGACTTCCCCGAGGGTCCCAACATGATCCTCGACGACGGTGGTGACGCGACCCTGCTGGTCCACAAGGGCACCGAGTTCGAGGCCAACGGCGTGGTGCCGCCGGCCGACGAGGACGCCAGCGACGAGTACAAGGTCATCCTGTCGCTGCTGAACCGCTCGCTGGCCGAGAACCCCAACCGGTTCACCGAGATGGGTGCCGGCATCAAGGGCGTCACCGAGGAGACCACGACCGGCGTCATGCGCCTGTACGAGTTCGAGCGTGACGGCAAGCTGCTCTTCCCGGCCATCAACGTCAACGACGCGGTGACCAAGTCGAAGTTCGACAACAAGTACGGCACCCGCCACTCGCTGGTCGACGGCATCAACAGGGCCACCGACACCCTCATCGGCGGCAAGACCGCCGTCGTGCTGGGCTACGGCGACGTCGGCAAGGGCTCGGCCGAGTCGCTGCGTGGCCAGG
>JBFKGB010000027.1:0-15471 GCA_041633535.1 Euzebya sp.
CCATGGTGGATGTTGATCACCACCCCTGGGACGTCGGTCAGCCCTCGGCGACGGCGTAGGCCCCCGCGGTGGCCACCGCCGTCGTCAGCGACAGGTGGACCACGACGACACCGCGGTCCGCCGCGACCGCCGCCGCCCGCTCGTGCAGCACGACCGACGGGCGACCCAGCTCGTCGGCGACCACCTCGACGTCCAGGAAGGCGAAGCCGCGGACGCCTGTCCCCAGGGCCTTGGCCACCGCCTCCTTCGCCGCGAACCGCGCCGCGAGGGAGGGGATGCGGCCGGCGCAGTGCTGCTGCTCACCCGGTGTCCACAGACGGTCCAGCATCGACGGGGTCCGCCGCAGCGCATCGGCGACCCGGTCGATCTCGACCAGGTCGATGCCGACGCCGACGATCACCCGACGCCCTACTCGACGGTGACGGTCTTGGCCAGGTTGCGGGGCTGGTCCACGTCACGGCCCAGCGCGACGGCCATGTGGTAGCCGAGGAGCTGCAGCGGGAGGATGGTCAGGACCGGGTACAGCAGCTCGTGCACGTCGGGGACGTAGATCACGTGGTCGGCGTGGGCCTTGACCTCGGTGTCGCCCTCGGTGGCGATGGCCAGCACGACCGCGCCGCGCGCCTTGACCTCCTGGATGTTGGAGATGACCTTGGACTTCACGTGGCCGTCGGTGACCAGGGCGATGACGGGGCCACCCTCGTCGATCAGGGCGATGGGGCCGTGCTTCATCTCGCCCGAGGCGAAGCCCTCGGCGTGGATGTAGCTGATCTCCTTCAGCTTCAGCGCGCCCTCCAGCGCCAGCGGCAGCCCGACCTGGCGACCGATGAACATGACGTAGTCGGCGTCGCGGAAGCGCTCGGCCAGCTCGGCGATGGTGTCCTCGGCGGCCAGGACCTGGTCCATCAGCGGCGGGAGCGCCTCGAAGCGGTCCAGCATGTCGCGGCACTCCTCGGCGAACATCTGCCGCCGCTCCTGGGCGAGGAACAGCGCGAGGACACCCAGGGCGACGATCTGGGTGGTGAACGCCTTGGTCGAGGCGACCGCGACCTCCAGGCCCGCACGGGTGTAGACGACCGCGTCGGCCGTCCGGGCGATCGTCGAGCCGACGATGTTGGTCACGGCGACCACACGGGCGCCCTGGGCGCGGGCGTACTCGGCCGCGGCGATCGTGTCGGCGGTCTCGCCGGACTGGCTGATCGCCACGACCAGGGTCGACCGGGTCAGGATGGGGTCGCGGTAGCGGAACTCGCTGGCGATCTCGACCTCGACACCGATGCGGGCCCAGTGCTCGATGGCGTACTTGGCCACCATGCCGGCGTGGTAGCTGGTGCCCGCCGCGATGATGTAGATCTTGTCGGTGGCGCGCAGCAGCGCCGGGTCGAAGTCCAGCCGGTCCAGGACGATCCGGCCCTCGGTGTCCAGGCGGCCCAGCAGCGTGTCGGCGACCGCGCGCGGCTGCTCGTGGATCTCCTTCAGCATGAAGTGGGCGTAGCCCTGCTTCTCGGCGGCCTCGACGTCCCAGTCCACGGTGTAGCGGTGCCCCTCGACCGGGGTGCCCTGCAGGTCGGTGATCGTGATGCCCTCGGGGGTCAGGACAGCGATCTGGTCGTCCAGCAGCGCCTCGACGTCGCGGGTGTGCTCGATCAGGCCGGCGACGTCGCTGGACAGCATCGACGCGCCGTCGACGTGCCCCAGGATCATGGGGGCCGAGCGCTTGGACGCCACGATGACGTCGGGCTGGCGCGTGTCGATCACCGCGAAGGCGAACTGGCCCTGGAACATCGCGGTGGCCGCACGCACCGCGGCGGGCAGCGACCCCTCGTACAGCGAGGCGACGACGTGGGCGATGACCTCGGTGTCGGTGTCGGAGTGGAAGACCGCCCCGCGGCGCTCGACCAGGTCGGCCTTCAGCTGGGCGTAGTTCTCGATGATCCCGTTGTGGATCACCGCGATGGTGCCCGTCGGGTCGACGTGCGGGTGGGCGTTGGCGTCGTTGGGGATCCCGTGGGTCGCCCAGCGGGTGTGGCCGATGCCGGTGGTGCCGACCGGTCCGCTGTCACCCAGCTCGCCGCGCAGGTTGGCGAGCTTGCCCGCCTTCTTGGCGATCTGCAGGTCCCCGTCCGCGGTGATCACCGCGATGCCCGCGGAGTCGTAGCCCCGGTACTCCAGCCGCGCCAGACCCTCGATCAGGATCGGGAGGGCATCGAGATCACCTGTGTAACCCATGATTCCGCACATGCCGACAGGCTACGGCCTCGATGACACCCACGGACGCTGGCCTGGCGGCCGGGTCGGCAAAACGGACCGTGCACCACCCCCGGAGGGAGAGGTGCACGGTCTGGTCCTGACGGGGGCTACTCGCTGGCCTGCTCCGACGGGTCGATGACGGGGGACGCGTCCTCGGCGTCCTCGACGTCCTCGAAGATCGAGGAGGTGCCGAACTGCTCGTCCAGCGGCGGCAGGAACAACGGCTCACCCTCGGGGTCGATGACGCCCTGGGCACCGATGGTGTGACCGGGGATGCCCTTCTCGGGGCCCTCACCGGAGGTGTCGTAGTACGCACGCGTGAACACGTCGGCCACGTCGGCGTCGAAGGTGTCGCAGTCCTGACGGTGGAACCAGGCGCTCAGGCTGAAGTTCTTCCCGTCGGGCAGCGGCTCGTAGTACTCGGCCACGACGATCTTGGGGAAGTCACCGTCGATGGCGGACTCGCCCCAGGCCTTCATGGCCTCGACGCCCTCGGCGGGTGCGTCCGGGGAGTACCAGGCCACGACGTAGCCGTGCTCCAGGTTGTGGGTGGTCAGGCGCGGGTCGATCGGCACGTCGAAGACGCCGGAGGGGACGACCTGGCCCAGGTGACGGCCCGAGGACGGCGGCTCGCCGGGCACCTCGTCGGTGCCGGTGTAGATGACCGACGGGGGCTCGGCGATCAACGCCTCGGGGGACCCGGCGATGTGGCCACCGCCCAGGTCCTCCATCCGGATGTCCTCGGTGCAGCCGAGCTCGCCCAGCCGCGCCGCGACGGCCTCGGCCTGCTCGGCCTCGGCGTTGCGCTGGTTGATCTGGTTGACGACGAGCCCACCGATCAGCGCGAGGACGACGACCACGATCAGGCCGTAGATGCCCTGCTGCTTGCGGTTGGCGACCTTCGCGGTGGCGGCCTCACGCTCGAGACGCTCGGCGCGCCTGGCCTTCTGACGCTCGCGCTTTGAGGCGTATTCCTCTTCGGACACTGTGGGATCGACCTTCCATCCAGGAGAACAAGGAGAGGGGGCGCGCCACGACGGGCGCAGGGACCTCCACTGTACCGACCTGCTCCCCGGGGGCAGTCGCCGCAGGTCACAGGTGGGTCACGCCCGGACCGTGACCACGTGGGTGGTGCCCTCGCGGGCCGTCATGACGTCGTAGCCGAGGTCCAGCAGACAGGCCTGCGCCAACCCCGCCGCCCGCCCGTCGTCGGTCCGCAGGGTGCCCGCGTCCGCCCGCTGTGCTCCGCAGGCCCGCTCGACCAGCGCCCACTCCCAGTCGGCCACGGGGCCGGTGCGGACGGCACGCCCCTCCCCCGTCGCCAGCCGACGGGCCAGCCAGCCCCGACCGTGGGGGAACAGGTCGGCCGACGCCGCACGCACCAGCGCGGCGCCGGTGCCCTCGTGACCGTCGCGACGCAGGCCGCGCACGACGACGACCGGGACCCCGGCCGCCTTGTCGCGGACCAGGTCCGCGGCACCCGCGACCTGGTCGGCCAAGGCGACCAGGGTCACCGACAGCGGGCGGCCGTCGCGGTCCGGGCGTCCGCGCTCGTCCCGCAGCGCCGGCATCCCGGCGACGCCCAGCGCGATGTCGGTCTGTCCCTCGCGCCATGCCCGCCCGAAGGTGTCGGCCACGACCACGCCGACGTCGGCCAGGTCGGCCAGTCCGGCGCGGACCGCCCGTGCGTCGGCATCGGCGTCGGCGGGCAGCAGGAGGAGGTCCCCACCGGGCACGTTCGAGGCGTCGATGCCGGCGTTGGCGCAGACCAGCCCGTCGGGGGTCCGCACGACCGCGACGTGGGGGGTCTCGACCAGCACCTCGTGCGTCAGCGTCAGGCGGCGCCGTGCCTGCTCGACCGTCTCGCCGTCGCGTGGTGCGACCGTCCGGCCGGCGGCCTTGGCCATGATCTTGGAGGAGACCACGACGACGTCGTCGTCCTGCAGGCCGGGGCCGCCGGGGGCCAGCAGCGCCTGTCGCAGCATGGCGGGGACGTCGTCACCGGCCCGGACCTCGCCGATGCCGACCAGCGGGATCAGCTGGACGGTCGTCACGGGTGGGTGGCGAGGAGGTCCGGCACGACCAGCCCCAGCGCCGTGCGGGCCAGCGCCGTCGTCACGTCCGGGTCGGCCATGATCGTGTCGGTGACCGCCACCGACAGCTCCCTGGCCCGCAGGGTCGTGGCGTGCTCGGCGTCGACGGTGTCGACGACCCAGCCGTCCAGGAAGTCGGCGTACATCCCGGCCACCGCCGCAGCAGTCACGTCGACGCCGACGGCGGGGAGCAGCCGGTCGGCCATGCCGCGCACGACCGCGCCGCCGACGATCGGGCTGATCCCGACGACGGGGACCTGGTTCAGCGCGGTGCGGATGCCGGGGACGTCCAGGATCGTGCCGATCGACACCACCGGGTTGGAGGGGCACAGGACGACCACGTCAGCGGTGCGGATGGCCTCGAGCACGCCGGGCGCGGGCGCGGCGTGCTCGGCGCCGTCCAGCCTCACCCGCTGCACCGCCGGCTGGGCGCGCTCGCCGACCCACCACTCCTGGAAGTGCAGGGTGCGGCCGTCCTGTGTGTCGACCCTGGTCGCGACGGGGTCGTCGGTCATCGGCAGGAGGGTGAAGGGCAGGTCCCAGGCCTGGGCGATCGCCCGCGTGGCGTCGCTGAGCGTTCCGCCGTCAGCGATGATCTCGCTGCGGACCAGGTGGGTGGCGAGGTCCCGGTCGCCGAGGGTGAACCAGTCGGGCCGGCCGTACCGGTCGCGCAGCTCGGTGGCGACGGTGAACGACTCCTCAGCCCGCCCCCAGCCCTGTTCGGGATGGATCCCGCCCCCCAGGGTGTAGGTGATCGTGTCCAGGTCCGGCGACACGTGCAGGCCGTGCAGCCGGATGTCGTCACCCGTGTTGGCGATCACGGTCAGCTCGGCGGGGTCGACGGCGGCCACCAGCCCGCGCAGGAACCGGGCGGCCCCGATCCCGCCGGCCAGCGCGACGACCCGGCCGCTCATCGTGGGTGCAGCGTCCATCGCCGTCAGGCTAGCCGTGGTGTCCGGCGGCACCGTCCCCACGTTCAGGACGAGGAGATCGACAGGACCTGGCCGGCGATGTGGCTGCTGACCAGGACGGTGTCGCCGACGACCAGGAGATGCTGGGGGGTGGGGACGGCGTCCAGCACCACGGTCGCCGGCACCGGAGGGGCACCGTCCAGGGGCAGGGACACGACCTGGTCGCGCGTCCACTGGGTCACCAGCACCGTCCCCGGGTCCCACGGCGCCACCGCCACGCCGGTCGGGGTGGCCCCGGCGGGGAACACGGCCAGCGACGGCACGGTCGCCGCGCAGGACGCGGGGTCGCCCTCGAACTCCTCGACGACCCGCTGGTCGCCCACGCACCGCGGCCAGCCGCCCTGCAGCGGTGCCTCGGCCGGGTCGATCAGCAGCAGCTCGTCCTGCGCCGGCTCGCCGTCGAAGCGTCCATCGCTCATCTCGGTGACCAGCAGCCGGCCGTCGGGCAGCTCGGCGGTGGCGTAGGCGTGCTTCATGCCCTCCAGCAGCGGGGTGCCGTAGCCGGCCTGCGGCGACCCCGCCGGCACCGCGCCGGGGTCCAGGACCCACAGCGTGCCGCTGCCCGGTGCCGGGTCGAACCCCTGCCGCCGCCCCGAGGTGTCCAGCAGCAGCCGTCCGTCGGCCAGGGTGGTCAGGCTGCCCTGTGACCGTCCGTTGCTGGGCATGTCGGCGAACACCGTCGTCGTCGGCCCGCCGGCCAGCGGGGCCGTCACCAGCCGGGTCCGCTCCATGATCCACAGCGCCTCCCCGGCGACGGTGACCCCGGTCGGGGTGTCCAGCCCCGCCACCAGGACCTCGCGGTCCGTCGGGTCGTCCAGGTCGATGGCGGTGACGGTGCCGGTCGGGGTCCCCTCCCCCTCGCCGATCTCGGCGACCAGCAGCCGACCGTCGGGGTGCAGCGCCAGCTGGGTCGGTCCCCGCAGGCCCTCGACGAGGACGTCGACGGTGAGCGCCCCCTCCTCCGTCAGCTGGGGGACGGGTGATGGCTGGACCGGCTCCGCACCACCCCCGCAGCCAGCGAGCGCCAGTCCGAGCACCAGCCCGAGCACCAGCGGGACGGGGACGGCAGGCGGTCGGTGGCGCGTCATGTCGGGCAGAGTAGGCCCATGGCCATCAACCTCATGATCGAAGGACAGGAGAGCGTCACCTGGGCGCAGTGGGTCGCGCTGGCGCGGGCGGCTGAGGAGGCCGGCCTGCAGGGCCTGTTCCGCAGCGACCACTGGGTCAGCGTGCAGGGGCGCACAGAGCGCAGCTCGCTGGACGCCTGGGCGACCCTGGCGGCGCTGGGTCCCCTCACGTCGACCATCCGGCTGGGCACCATGGTGACGCCCGCGACCTTCCGGCACCCCTCGACGCTGTCCAAGCAGGTCGTGGTGGCCGACCACACCTCCGGCGGACGGATCGAGCTGGGGTTCGGCGCCGGCTGGCACGAGCTGGAGCACCGCATGTACGGCCTGGACTTCGGCGACGTCGGCGAGCGCTTCGACGTCATGGCCGAGCAGCTGGAGATCATCCGCCGGCAGTGGACGGAGGAGTCCTTCGACTTCGACGGGGCGCACTACACGCTGACCGACTGCCAGGCCCGCCCCAAGCCCCTGGGGCACGTGCCGATCATCCTGGGTGGGCGGGCGAAGCCACGTGGGGCCGCGCTGGCCGCCCGCTGGGCCGACGAGTACAACACGACGTTCCCCACCGCCGAGGCCGCCGCCGAGCGGAAGGGCCGGCTGGACGCCGCGTGCGAGGAGGCGGGACGCGACCCGCTGCCGCTCTCGATCATGACCGGGTGCATCCTGGGCACCGACGAGGACGAGGTCCGTCGTCGAGGCGAGCAGCTGATGGCGCTGTCGGGTCAGGACGGCGACGTCGACGCCTACCTGGACGGGATGCGTGCGGAGTGGGTCATCGGCACCGTCGAGCAGGCCCAGGAACGGCTGCAGGCCTACCGCGACGCCGGCGTGTCCAGGTTCATGCTGCAGCACCAGCTGCACGACGACCTGGAGATGGTCGCGCTGATGGGCCAGCTGACCTGACCCCTCCCGGATCTGACCCGGGTCAGGGTGCACGGCTAGCCTGACGCGCATGAGTCAGCACCCCCACGGGAACGCCGACGCCCTGCGACGTGCGCTGGCGCGGGCGGACGCCGGGAAGGTCCTCAACGCCGCTGAGGCCACCGCACTGCTGGCGGCCCGGGGCGCCGACCTGGAGCGGCTCTGCGGGATCGCGGCCCGGGTCCGTGACGGCGCCTTCGGTGACACCGTCACCTACAGCCGCAAGGTGTTCATCCCCCTCACCCACCTGTGCCGCGACACCTGTGGCTACTGCACGTTCGCATGGCCGCCGAAGGGCGACATCCCGGCGTTCATGTCCCTCGACGAGGTCGTCGAGGTCGCGCGGCAGGGTCAGGAGGCCGGCTGCAAGGAGGCGCTGTTCACCCTGGGCGACAGGCCCGAGGACCGCTACCCGGCTGCCCGCGAGTGGCTGGACGCCCGTGGCTACGACTCGACGCTGGCCTACCTGCGGGCCGCCGCGATCGCCGTCATCGAGCAGACCGGCCTGGTGCCACACCTGAACCCGGGTGTGCTGTCCTGGACCGAGATCGCGACCCTGAAGCCGGTGTCCGGCTCGATGGGGATCATGCTGGAGTCGACCGCCGAGCGCCTGCACGACAAGGGCATGCCCCACCACAACTGTCCGGACAAGCTGCCCGCGGTCCGGCTGCAGGTGCTGGAGGACGCCGGGCGTCACGCCGTCCCCTTCACCTCCGGGATCCTGATCGGCATCGGCGAGACCCCGGCCGAGCGCGTGGACGCGCTGATGGCGCTGGCCGCAACCGCGAAGCGGTACGGCCACCTGCAGGAGGTGATCGTCCAGAACTTCAGGGCCAAGCCCGACACGGCGATGCGCACCGCACCCGAGCCCAGCGCCGAGGACCTGCTGGCGACCGTCGCCGTGGCCCGTCTGCTGCTGCCGACCCGTGTCCACCTGCAGGCACCGCCCAACCTGTCCCCCGCCGACGTCGAGCGGATCATCGGCGCCGGCATCGACGACTGGGGCGGCGTGTCGCCCATCACGCCCGACCACGTCAACCCCGAGGCGCCCTGGCCCCATCTGGACGAGCTGGCCGCACGGACCGCTGCGGCGGGCAAGACGCTGGTCGAGCGGCTGTGCGCCTACCCCGAGTACGTCCGCCGGCCCGACCCGTGGCTGGCGGGCCAGATGCGCGGACCGGTGCAGGACCTGGCGACCCCCGAGGGCCTCGCACGCCTGGGCAGCAGTCCACGGCCGCAGCCGTGGCAGGCCCCCGACATGCTGGAGCACGCCGGGTCCGACGACCGCTGGACCGACGCCGTCGAGGGTGAGGGGGTGACCGGCTGGTCGCGGGGCGCGGGGACCCTGCGCGACGACGCCGACGACGTGTACGGCGACACCGCCCTGATCGCGGCCGAGGAGCTGGCCCTGCGTCCGCGGCGCGCCCGGGTGACGGGTGACGTGGCCGGGATCCTGGCCCGGGCCGTCGACGGCGTCCCGCCGACCGAGGCCGAGGCGCTGGTGCTGTTCGGCGCCGAGGGTGCCGAGCTGGCGGCGCTGACGGCGGCGGCCGACCGGGTCCGTCGCGACCGCGTCGGCGACACGGTGACCTACGTCGTCAACCGCAACATCAACTTCACCAACGTCTGCTACGTCGGCTGCCGGTTCTGCGCCTTCGCCCAGCGCCGCGACGACGCCGACGCCTACACCCTGTCCCTGACCGAGGTGGCCGACCGCGCCGAGGAGGCATGGGGCTGGGGCGCGACCGAGGTCTGCATGCAGGGTGGCATCCACCCCGACCTGCCCGTCGACCACTACGCCAAGGTCATCCGGGCCGTGAAGGACCGTGTGCCCGACATGCACGTCCACGCCTTCTCGCCGATGGAGGTCGTCACCGGGGCGACGCGCGCAGGGGTGTCGATCCCGGCCTTCGTGCGTCAGCTGGCCGATGCCGGGCTGGACACCATCCCCGGCACCGCGGCGGAGATCCTGGACGACGAGGTCCGCTGGGTGCTGACCAAGGGCAAGCTGCCGACCAGCGCCTGGGTCGAGGTCATGCGGGCAGCCCACGCCATCGGGATGCGCTCGACGTCGACGATGATGTTCGGCCACGTCGACGAGCCGCGGCACTGGGCCGCGCACCTGTGGCTGCTGCGTCGGCTGCAGCTGGACAGCACCGCCGCCGGCCACGCCGGGTTCACCGAGTTCGTACCCCTCCCCTTCGTGCACGCCCAGTCCCCCATCTACCTGGCCGGCGTGGCCCGCCCCGGGCCGTCGTGGGAGGACACCCTGAAGGTCCACGCGGTGGCCAGGCTGGTGCTGCAGGGTGCGATCGACAACGTCCAGCTGTCGTGGGTGAAGCTGGGCACCCAGCGTGCCGTCGAGCTGCTGCGCGCCGGGGTCAACGACGTCGGTGGGACCCTGATGGAGGAGACGATCAGCCGGATGGCCGGCGCGGACCACGGGGTGCGCAAGGACCCCGAGGACCTGCGTGCGCTCGCCGCGGCGGCCGGCAGGCCCGCCGCCGAGCGCACGACGGACTACGCCCGCATCGAGCCCGACGGGATCCGCTACCGCCTGGCCCCCGACGCCGCCTGACCGCAGGCCGCAGGTGTCGGACAGCACAACCAGGCAGCGCCCGGCCCTGCTGGCCGTCGCCGCCACGTTCGGCGTCAACGCCGGCGTCACCGGGGCGCTGCTGCCCCGCTTCCCCGAGATCGCCGACACCCTGGGGGCCGGCGAGGCCGCCTTCGGGCTGGCGCTGCTGGCCGGCGGCACGGGCGGGCTGCTGGGCAGCCTGGTGATGCCGCGGGTGGTGGCGGCCGTCGGTGGGCTGCGGCCCGCGATCGCCTGGTCGGTCCCGGTCATGGTCGCCGCCGGTGTGACCGCCGCCGCCGCGCCGACGCTGGTGGCGTTCGCGGTCGCGCTGGCGGTGCTGGGGCTGGCGGACGGGGTGCTGGACCCCTCCATGAACGAGCTGGCCGTCGCGGCCCAACGCGACCGCGGCCGTTCGGTGATGGGCCGCATGCACGCGACCTGGTCGGCGACGATGACCGCGAGCGTCGCGGTGGGCACCGTCGCCGCGGGCCTGGGGGTGCCGGTCGCCCTGCACCTGCTGGCCGTCGGGTCGCTGCTGCTGGTCGTGCAGGCGGTCGCCCAGCGACACCTGCCGGCGGGCCCGGCCATGGCAGGACCCACCGGTCCCGCGCAGGCGCGCCCGCGGGGGCGCCACCTGGGGGCCGCCGGCGTGGGCGTCGTCGTGCTGGGGGTTGCGGCCGCGTGGGTCGAGACGCCACCACAGGACTGGTCGGGGCTGCTGCTGGCCCGCGAGCTGGGGGCGGGGCCCGCGCTGGCCGGCGCCGGCCCCCTCACGTTCGTCGGCGGGGTCCTGGTCGGCCGTCTGGCCATGGACCGCCTGGTCGACCGGCTGGGCGGCGCACGCGTGGCGCTGCTCGCGGGTCTGCTCAGCATCACCGGCATGTGCGGTGGGCTGCTGGCCGCCGCCGCGTCCGGGCTGGCCTGGCCGCTGCTGGTCGGCCTGCTGCTGGCCGGGGTCGGCGCCTCGCCGGTGTTCCCGCTGATGTTCACCGCAGCCGATGCGATCGCACGCCGCACCGGCCGCCCGGTCGGCTCGGGCGGCAGCCTGGTGTCGGCTGCCAGCCGCCTGGGCTTCCTCAGCGCACCGCTGATCGTCGGGGCCGTCGCCGAGGGACGGGGGCTGCTGGTCGCGCTGGCGATCACCCCCATCGGCGCCGTGCTGATGACGCTGACGCTGCCCCGGCTGGTCCGGGACTGACGATCGGGCTACGAGGCGGCTGCGGCTAAGGCTTCGGCTGCGGCTGCGGCTGCGGCTGCCGCGTGGTGGGCCAGCAGCTCGGGCGGCGACGGGACGGCCATCAACGGTGCCAGCTGCTGGGGTGGCTGGGGCATGCCCAGCAGATGGCCCTGCACGAAGTCACAGCCCAGCTCCTCCGCCATCGCCAGGGCCTCGGGGCTCTCGACCCCCTCGGCGACGGTCACCAGGCCCAGGGCGTGGGCCAGCTGCACGATCGCACCCAGCACGCGGTCGGCGGTCTCGTGGCGGCCGAGGTCGCGCGTGAACGACCGGTCCAGCTTCACGGCGGTCACCGGCAGACCGCGCAGCCTGGCGATCGAGGAGTAGCCGGTGCCGAAGTCGTCGATGGACACCTGCACGCCCATGGCAGCGAAGGCAGCGATCGTCTCGCCCGCCACCTCCAGGTGCTCGACCAGCGCCGACTCGGTGATCTCGAGGACCAGCTGACCCGGCGGGAAGCCATGGAGGTCCAGCAGGGCCCGCACCCGCTCGACCATGCCAGGGTCGGACAGCTGCCGGGCGCAGGCGTTGACGGCCAGGAACCGTGGGGTGTCGGACCGCCAGCGGGCGGCGTGCTCGATGGCCTGGGCGATCATCCGTCCTCCCAGCTCGATGATCAGGCCGGTCTCCTCCGCCAGGTCGATGAACGTGTCGGCACCGAGGTGTCCGCGGTGCGGGTGGTCCCAGCGGGCGAGGGCCTCGGCGCCCAGCACCACCCCGGTCCCCAGGTGCACGACGGGTTGCAGGTGGACCCGGAACTCGTCGGCGTCGAGCCCACGGCGGATGTCGGCCTCCAGCTGGACGCGGTGGACCGCGCGGGCGCGCAGCGCCTGGTCGAACACGCGATGACCACGGCCTCCGCGCTCCTTCGCGGCGTACATGGCGGCATCCGCGTCGCGCAGCAGGCTGACCGCGGTGGCGCCGGGCCGGGCCACGGCGATGCCGATCGAGCCCCCGACGGAGACCTGCACGCCGTCGACGTCGACCGGGTGGTGCAGGGCCTTCTCGGCGGCCTGGGCCACGGCCGTCAGGCCCTCGGGGCTGGGGTCGTCGATCAGCGCGGTGAACTCGTCCCCACCGAACCGGGCCACCAGCGCCAGACCGTCCAGTGCGGTCGCGAGCCGACGTCCGACCTCGGCCAGCACCCGGTCACCGGTGGGGTGGCCCAGGCTGTCGTTGATCCACTTGAAGTCGTCCAGGTCCACGAACGCCACGCCCGTCGGCGCCCCCGCGTCCAGACGGGCATCAAGCAGCGTGGTGAACCGGCCGCGGGTCGGCAGGTCGGTGACGGCGTCGACGTCGGCGGCCAGCGCGGCACGCTCGCGCTCGATCGCCAGGGCCACGACCGTGCCGCCGGCGGCGACCAGGTCCATCTCGTCGGGGCCTGGCGTGTGCGGACGGTCGTGGTAGACCGCGAACGTGCCCAGGCACTCCCCCTGGCCGGTGACCACCGGCAGCGACCAGATGGCCGCGAGGCCGTAGGTGGTCACCGCCTGGGCGACGGCCGCGGTCAACGGGTGGGTCCGGACGTCCTCCACGACGACCGTGGTGGACGTCGCTGCCGCAGTGCCGCACACCGCGGAGCCGTCGGCGATCGGCAGGCCGTCGACCAGGTCGACGAACCGGGGTGACATGGAGGGGGCGGAGCCATGACGCAGGACCCCACGCCGCGCGTCGACCAGCAGGACGGAGCAGAAGGCGCCAGGCCCCAGACGCGCCTCGACCTGCAGGCACAGCCGGTCGAGGGTGTCCTGCAACGGCTCACCCCGCACGATCCGCTCCAGCATCTCCCGATGTGTGGCCAGGTCGGCGCGTGCCTGCGCCGTCGCTGCACCGTCGGCGGTGCTGGTCGCTGCGGTTTCCACCATCTGCAGAGCGTACGTAGGTGGCCCCCGGTCCGGAACCCCACTTGGGACCATCCTCGATGACCAATCCTGACTGGTCCCCCGCAGCGGGACGCGCCATCCCCTCAGGATGGCACGTGCGGGACATGACGATGCGTTAGCGTTGCTGAATGCGTGTGCTGCTCCATGCCACCGACGGTCTCGGACGGATCCGGGAGGCCACGGCGCCGCTGCATGCGGGGGTGGAGCAGCGCAGCGCCCTGCCCGGGAGCCTGCAGGACGTCGGCGACGTGGTGGGCCTGCTGCAGCGCTGGGCGACGCTCCTGACCCGCCTGGACCCGGCGACCGGCCCCTGGGTCGACGACGACGTGCGGCGCACCATCCACGCCGACATCTGCGGTCTGGGCGGGGACCCGCCGCCTGCATCTCCGTGCGGCCCCACGGTGGACGACCCCGCGGCGCAGCTGGGGACCGCATGGGTCCTGCACGGCGCACGGATCGGCCTGGCGAGCATGCAGCGCCACGTCACCACGGTGACCGGGCGGCCGCTCGGCACGTTCGACGGGCCCGACGTGACCGTCCTCACAAGGATCCGCGCCGGGATCCGGGATCTCGACGGGGACGACCTCGACGCGGCGGTGGCGGCCGCGACAGCCGCGTTCCAGACCGCAGCCCTCACCATCGGAGGCCCGCCATGGCAGACCTGACCACCGCCGCAGAGACGGACACGGACTACATCGTCCTGCCCGACGACGTCGACCTGAACAACTGCGACCGGGAGGCGCTGCACGTGCCCGGCGGGGTCCAGGCACACGGCGTGCTGCTGGCCGTCGACCGGGCCGACAGCACCGTGGTCATCGCCTCGGCCAACGCGGGCACGGTCCTGGGGCTGGACGGGGACCTGCTCGGGCGGCCGGTCACCGACCTGGTCTCGAGCGTCCGCGAGCCGGGGCTGGACGTCGCGCTTCGGCGCCCGGGGCACAACCGGCTGCTGCAGCGCGTCACGACCCACGACGGCCGCCCGTTCGATGCGATCGTGCACGGCATGCAGGGGCTCACGATCGTGGAGATGGAGCCCCACGACCCTGACCACGACCCCGAACGTCTGCTCTCGTTGGTGACGATCGCCGGGGAGGAGTTCATGGGCGCCCAGCGCCTGGCCGACGCCCAGCAGCGCGCTGCGGTGGCCGTCCGCCGGCTGACGGGGTTCGACCGGGTCATGGTCTACATGTTCCACCCCGACGACCACGGTGAGGTCGTGGCCGAGGACCGACGTGCGGACCTCGACAGCTTCAAGGGGTTGCACTACCCGGCCACCGACATCCCGAAGCAGGCCCGGGTGCTGTACACCCGGAACTGGACCCGGCTGCTGGTGGACAGCCAGGCCGAGCCCTCCCCCCTGGTGCCGGGGACCGTCCCCGGCAGCGACGAACCGCTGAACCTCGCGCTGGCCCAGCTGCGGTCGGTGTCGCCCATCCACCGTGAGTACCTGCGCAACATGGGCGTGCGGACGTCGCTGTCGCTGTCGCTGGTCCACGACGGCCGGCTGGTCGGTCTTGTCGCCTGCCACCACCACACGCCCCGGCACGTGCCCTTCGCCGTGCGCGCCAGCTGCGAGCTCCTGGCCCGCCTGCTGTCCGAGCAGCTGGCCCGGGCCGCGGCCGACCAGCACCGTCAGGAGGACCTCGAGCGGCAGCAGGTGCAGGTCTCGGCGTTGCGGCACGTGGCCCAGTCCGGTACGCCGGAGCGCGCGCTCAAGACGCTGGCGGGCGAGACGATCGCCCTGCTGGAGGCCAGCAGCTTCGTCGGCAGGGTCGGCGATGCCATGCACCGGTACGGCCCCGTGCCGGTGCCGGACGAGCGGATCGAGGCCCTGCTTCTGGCGCACGCCGGTGCCCCGGTCATCGCGCAGGAGCGGCTGGGACGAGAAGGGGACGAGGAGGCCGGTGGCGTCCTGCTGGTCCGGCTCGACGACGCCGACCACAGCTTCCTGGCGTGGTTCCGGCCGCCGCTGACGCGGACCGTCACCTGGGGTGGGAACCCCGAGGAGGGCGTGTCCAGCGGCGGTGAGAAGCTGACGCCCCGGGCCTCGTTCGCAGCGTGGAGCCAGACGATCCAGGGGACCTGCCTGCCATGGCAGGCCCGTGACATCGCGCTGGTCAAGGCGCTGGGGAGCGCGTTGGCCAGGACGACCGCTGCTGACGATGACGCCGACGACGTGTCCTCCGTCATCGGGGCCCTGACCGACTACGCCAGGGACCTCGAGCGCACCAACGCCGAGCTGCGGCGCGCGACGAAGGAGCAGGAGGAGATGGTCAGCGCGGTCGCCCACGACCTGCGTGGTCCGTTGCGGACCATGTCCGGGTTCGTGGGCGTGCTCCGGGACCACCTCACCGACGAGGACCCGATCGTGACGGACCTCTCTGCCCGCATCTCGACGGGTGCGGCCC
>JBFKGB010000028.1:0-14945 GCA_041633535.1 Euzebya sp.
CACCGGGTCGACCTGTCCCTCACCGGCCGGGAGCGGCGCCACCGGGGTCGGGGTGGGGGTGGCGGACGTGGACAGGGCGGGCACGGAGGACAGGCTGGGCGCCCGGCGCGCGGGCAGCGCGGCCCCGCCGCCGACCAGCGTGCTGGTGCCGACGCCTGTGGCCGACCAGAAGGCGGTCGCGCCCTCAGCACGTGTGGACACGACCCCGACCACGATGCCCACGTCCGCGGTGACCAGCGCGGGTCCCTCGGTGGCCAGCCCCTCGAGCGACAGGGTCGTGACGGCGTTCGGCGGGATGGAGACGTCCTGGAACTCCGCAGGCTGCCCACCGGCCACGTCCACGCTGGCCGTCGCGACGGCGTCACCGGGGTTGTACAGGGTCAGGACACCGTCCGGGGAGCGGCCGCCGGGGACGGTCCACTGTGTATCCGTCGCCCCCACCCCGACCTCGACGGCCACGCCCGTCCGGTCACCGTCCTGGATCGCCGACGTCCGCGTCGCCACCAGGCCCAGGCCGTTGACGCTGGTCAGCCGCAGCCCCATGCGCGGCAGGGCGGACAGGTCCGACAGCTCGATGTGTGCGGTCCCGCCCGCCGGCACGGTCAGCTCGCCGGCGAGCGCGCTGGCGGTGTCTAGGGGCGTCGAGACCTGCAGGCGCACGGCGGCCGCGCGGTCCTCGGGGTTGTACACGGTGACCCAGGACCGTGTGACGTCGTCGACGAGGGCGTCGGGGATGATGACCTCGCTGCTGGGTGCCGTCACGGCAGGCAGCAGGTCACGACCGGTGACCCCCTCCAGCCCCTCCCCCGCAGGTGCCCTGACCAGCTGGCCCTGGGCGACGACGCGCCCGACCTCACCGGTCACGGTCACCGCGAGGTCCTCGGTCTCGGGACGGAACTCCGCCAGGTCACGGACCTCGACGCGGCCCGCCGGGACCAGGATGTCCTCGGCGATGACCAGCTCGACGGGCCCCTCGAGGGTCCCGAAGGTAAGGCGCACCAGCGCGTCCTGGCTGAAGGGGTTGAACAGGTACAGCAGCGACCGGGACCCGCGGGTGGTGTCGAACCCGCTCAGGTAGGACCGGTCCGAGGGCTCGGTCTGGCAGGTCGCGACGGCCTCCTCGACGGCGTCGGTGACCCGGTACTGGGCCACGACAGGGCCACCACGCCAGTCGATCTGGACGGGGTTGGCCAGCTGGTCCGCCGGGATCTGCAGCGTCGCGGAGCGGCCGGCCTCCAGCAGGCGCGGCTCGTCGCCGACCGGGACGCCGTCGACGTAGCGGGTGATCACGATCTCGGAGTCCTCGGTGGCCGAGGCCGAGGCGATCTCCAGGGCAGCCGTCTCGTCCTGCGCGGACACGACGGGGCAGTACGCGGTCCCGGAGGTCACCGCAGCGACCTCGACCGGCTGCGGCGGGTTCAGCTGGGTGGTGGCGGTCAGCTGGCTGGCCGCGACGGCGCCGCCGACGACGAGGAGGGCCACGAGGAGCAGCGCGACACCACGCTTGCGACCTGCGGGACGGACCGGGCTGCTCATCGCGTCGCTCCCGGCGGAGGCGGCGGCGGGGGCGGCTCGACGGCCGGCGGACGGTCGGGGTCGATGCGGGGGAAGGACGTGGTCGCGTCGGCCAGGCCGACGAGGTCCTGCGGGAGGGACTCGGTCCGTGTCGGCGCGGTCCGGCCGCCGGGGGGTCGGACGGCCAGCGAGAGCAGGGCGAGCGCCACGAGCACCTGCAGGGCGGCCACGGCACGTCGCCGCAGGCCGCCGCCGATGACCACGCGGATCTCGCCGTCGACCGCGTCGACCGTGAAGGCGTTGACCGGGTCGAAGTCCAGCTGCTCCAGCTCCGTGGCTCCGGTGGCGGCGCGCCATGCCGAGGCGCTGGCCTCCGACACCACGAGCACCCCGCTGTCGGGGCCGTCCACGCCGCCGCGGAGCACACCAGGGCTCTGCAGCAGCAGGGCGCCGGCGCCCAGCCCGTCCGTCGGGCCGGGGTCACCGGTGGCCAGCAGACGGGAGGCCTGCGGCTCGGGCACGACGCTGGCCCGCGGCAGCCAGGTGCGGACCCGGTAGGTGACGGCGGCGTTGGAGGGCAGCGGCTCCAGGTCGACCTGCTGGGACATGGCGGCCTGCAGGACGTCGACGGGACGCGACAGCACGACGTAGCGGATGTTCAGCACGCCCAGCGTGGACGCAGCGCCACTGCCCCCGCCGGCGGCGATGCGGGTGACGGTGTCGCCGATCAGGTCGGTCAGACCCCCGTCGCGGATGGTGCCGAACTCCGTCATCCGCGGACCGTCGGCGTCGGTGAGCTCCCACAGGACGGTGCCGTCCTCGTCGAGGTCGACGATCAGGACGCGGTAGGGCCCGACGTCCTCGCCGTCGGCGCCGATGAAGGCGGGCAGCAGCTGGGGGTCCTCGCGCAGCGCCGTCCACGGTCCGGCGGCCAGCATGGTCAGGCTGCCCAGCAGGCCGACGACCAGGGTGATGCCGGCCACGGCCGTCGCGACCTGGGCCACCCCGAAGTCGGAGGACGTCAGGGTCTCGGTGGACCAGCGCGCCACGATGATGGACAGGACGGCCAGCGCGACCGCGCCCGGCAGCAGCAGCGCCATGGGGTCAAGCAGCGGCAGGCGGTAGTAGGCCGTCGCCCACGCGGCCGCACCGGTGGCGACGAACAGCAGGACCAGGGCCGAGGTGATGAGGGGCCGGGCACGCATGCCGACGACGATGGCGCCGAAGAGGATCGCGGCGGGCACGGCGACGACGAGGACGCCCAGCACGCCGTCGATCCCGTCGACGATCTGCGGCTGCCCCAGCAGGGCCCGCCACAGGGGGAGGTGCACGATCGCGGCTGCACCGCCGGAGGTGGCCAGGCGGTCGCCGGCGGGCCCACCCTCACGGACGACGTCGAACAGCCAGGGGGCCAGCAGGACCAGGGCGCCGGCCCCGCCCACGGCCAGCCGCAGCAGCGGGCGCCCCCACCCGCGGGTGAGGGCGATCACGGCGGCGACGGCGACGATCGCCGGGGCCACCAGCCCCTCCACCGGGGCGGACCCGAGGGACAGCAGCACGGCCAGGCTCAGCAGCGCGGCGCTGCGCCACGCGACGCCCGGGCTGGTGTCGGGGTTGGCGGTGGTGATGGTCAGCGAGACGACCGCGGGCAGCATCGCGGCCAGGACGGCCAGGCCGTACCGGCCCTCGGCCAGGGTGCCCAGGACGACCGGCGAGACGACGTAGACGGTGGCACCGACGACGCGCGGCCAGGGTCGGCTGGTGACCAGTCGACCGGCCCGCAGCGTGGTCAGGAAGGCCAGGGGCAGCAGCCCGAAGACCAGCACGCGCTGGGCCAGCCAGGCGCTGCCGCCCAGGGCGGCCGAGGCCAGCCCCAGGACCACCTGCACGGGTGAGGGGAACGAGGCGGACCCCAGCGGCTCGCCGCCCCACGGCGACAGGTACTGCTGCAGGAACGCCGTGGGGGACTCGGGCCACGCCGAGATCTGTCCCCCCACGATGGGCCCCGGCCCCAGGTAGCCGCCCAGCGACGCGAGGAAGGCCAGCAGCAGCGGGATGCCCAGGAGGACCAGCGGGCGGTCGCGCAGGAAGCGCTGGATGGGCTGCTCGGCGAGGGGGTCAACGCCACGGCGGGCGACGTCGTCGGCATCGACCAGCGCCCGGGTGCTGCCGCCGGCCAGCAGCTCCAGCAGCGACTCGCTGTACTCGGTGACCCGCGGCAGGCCCGAGGCGAACAGCGAGGCGAGCTGGCCGTCGGTCTGGCGTCGGGTCGCCTGCACCAGCCGTCGACGACGCAACGTGCCGGGCAGCTGCACCGCGTTCCAGACGTAGGCCTGGAGGATGCCGAAGGACTCACCGAACCGGCGGGCCACCAGCAGGGCGAGGGCCCGCAGGACGTTCAGCAGCAGGCCCAGCGGCAGCACCCACGCCAGCCGACGCGCCGAGTAGTTCTTCAGGACCGACGCGAGCGTGTTGCGCTCGATCAGGTAGCGGGACTCACGCAGGTCCGTGCCGGCCCGGCGTCCGTTGGACGCCGCGGCGTGGTGGTAGCCGACGGCCTGCGGCACGACGCCCACACGGCGTCCGGCCAGCCACACCCGCCAGCACAGGTCCATGTCGTCGCGGAACGCACCGAACCGGGGGTCGAAGCCGCCGAGGGTCGCGAAGACGTCACGACGGATGAGCATCCCGGCGGTCGAGACGAAGAGCACGTCACCGCGGGCATCGTGCTGCCCCTGGTCCAGCTCGCCGGGGTCCAGCTGGGTCTCGGCCCGCAGGAACGTGTCGGCGCTCAGGCCGACCTGCTGCAGCAGGGCCTCCTCGTCCCACTCCCGCAGCTTCGGTCCCACGATCGACAGGCTCTGGTCGGACTCCATCGCCTCGACCAGCCACTGCACCGCGTCGGGCATCAGGGCCATGTCGTCGTGCACCAGCAGGACGTACTCGCACTCGCTGGCGCGGTCGGTCCGCAGCGCGGCGGCCACCCCACGGCCGAAGCCGACGTTGGTGTCCAGCGACAGGACGTTGTCGGCCCCGAGCCGACGTCTGAGGACGTCGCCGGTGCCGTCGGTCGAGGCGTTGTCCACCGCCATGACGCTCAGCGCCGGGTACCGCTGGCTGTCGAGCGTCCGCAGGGCTGCTGTCACCCACGGCGCGCCGTCGTGCGCCACCACGATCGCGAGGACTCGCGGCGTGCTGGTCGTCGGGGCGGGGGAGGTGGATGCCATGGGAGGGTGACGGGGCCGGCTGGGGCCCTTCGGTGCGTATCGCGAGCGTAACGAGCGATGACGACGCCGAGGCGGGCATCCGGGTGGTCAGGAGGCCAGTCGCTTCAGCTTGCGACGCTCGCGCTCGCTCATGCCGCCCCAGATGCCGAAGCGCTCCTCGTTCTCGAGGGCGTACTCCAGACACTCGGACTTGACCGTGCACATCTGGCAGATGCGCTTGGCCTCGCGGGTCGACCCACCCTTCTCCGGGAAGAAGGTGTCCGGCTCGGCCTGCAGGCACTTGGCCTCATCTGCCCAGGGCAGCTGCTCGATGCCGATCATGTCCTGCCTCTCGTGTGGTCGACGGTCACGCCTGTGGGTGCCACAGACGTGTAACTACATGTCTGTAAGTCTGTGGCAGCGACGGTGATACGTCAACCCCGATCGGCCCGCCGGGTGGTACACGGCGGGCCGGGCTGCGGGGCCCGAGGCCCCTCGCGGATGTGGTAGGGGCTAGCTGACGTCCCTGCCGGGACAGGTGCGCCGGTGGGCGGCGAGCCCCGGCGGGGTCTTGGCGACGAAGCCGCAGTCGGGGCAGATGTTGCCCAGGGTCCGGGGTGTCACGACCTCGACGTCATCACGTCGCGCCACCGGCGGCGGCATGGGTGGGACGAGCTGTCCCGACCGTCCGGGACGGTCCGGCTCGTCGGCCACGGCGGCGGGGGGCTCGGGCTGGCTGGGGCGCGCGGGCTCGGGCTGCTCCTCCTTGGGGGACGCCCAGCGGTGACGACGCGACTCCTCCCGCGACAGCAGCGACGACAGCTGCCGCGCCAGCTCGTCCAGCACGGCGTCGGTCTGTGCACCGTCGCCCCGCAGGTCGCCGATGTGCTGCAGCAGCGTCAGCTCGAGGTGCTCGAAGCGCTCGTGCAGCTCACGGACGGCACGCTCGGAGTCCTGCAGCGCCGCGGTGGCGCCGTGCAGCTCGGTGGTGACGGCGCCGGCGTCCTCGAGGGCCGCCCGACGGGCCTCGTCGACGGTGACGCGCCGGGCCTCGGCTATCGCTCGCCGCACGGCATCGTCGATGCGGTCGTCCATGCGGTCCACGGTCTCGAGCGCACGCGACAGCTCGGCCACGGCGCCGACCACCTGACCCACGATGTCCTCGACGCGGCCGGAGGTCTGGCGCTCCAGACGCGGGCCCAGGGCGATGAGGCGTGACGTGGCCTCGTCCAGCCGGGACAGCCCGTCGGTCTGCACCTGGTGGAAGGCGTCGGTGAGCGACTGGCGCAGGGCCTGCTCGGCCGACGTCAGCGTGGACAGCACCGTGCTGGCCTGGCTGTCCAGACCGCCCAGCACCTCCTGGGCCCGGCTGGACAGCGCATCCAGGACGGCGTCGGCGTCGGCGCGCATGCCGCTGCGCAGGTCCGTCAGGGCCGTCTCGGTCTGCCGGCTGTGGTCGACGCTGGCCGCGCTGACCTCGTCCATCCGCTCCACGGCGCTGCCGAGGCGGTCGATGACCTCCTCCAGACGCGCCTCTGCGGCGTGTGACAGCCGGTCCACGGCGATGTTGACCAGGTCCTGGACGGCCTCGGTGTCCAGCTCGACCGCAGGCGCGGGGGCGGCCTCGGGGGGCGTGACCCGCGCCACGGCCTGCTGGACCGCATCCGTCAGACGACGCTCCATCCCGGTCAGCAGGGCGCCCAGGCCCGTCGACTCGGGGTCGTCGAAGAGGGTGGCCGGCATGGTGGCGCCGCCGCCGACGGCCTGCACGACGTCGGCGACCTCGGCGCGGATGGCCGACACCGCCTCGGTCAGCTCGCGGGTCGCCTGCGCCCGCAGGTCCTGCTCGGACTCCAGGCCGGCGTGCACCGAGCTGCGCAGCTGCTCCGACAGCGACGTCAGCTCGTCGGGCAGCGACTGGACGGTCTGCTCCATGCGGAGCGCCGCGGCGGTCAGCCGCTCGACCTCGTCGGTCTGGCGTCCGGTCAGCCCTGCCACGTGCTCGGTGACGGCCTGCTGCACCTCCGTCATCTGGGCGGTGACCTGGCCGGTCAGCTCGGTCACGACAGTCCGCAGGGCCTCGACGTCGGTGGTGCTGGACCGTCCGACCTCGGTCAGGGTGGACTCCATCTCCGCGACCCGGGCGGTCATGGTCGTCAGCATCCGCTGGACCTCGCCCTCGACCTTCTGCAGGTTGTCCTGGCCGGCGTCGGAGCCGCTGATCATCGCCTCGCGGATCGCCTCACGGGTCCGGCCCAGCTCGTCGGTCAGCCGTCCGGTTGCGTCGCTGATGAGCGAGTCCATGCGGGCCACGGTCTCGGCCTCGAGGCCCGACAGCTGCCCGACACGGTCGGTCAGCCCGGCGGCCTGCAGCTCGATGGAGCGGCTGACACCGGCCAGCGACAGCTCCATCTCGCCACGGAAGGACGCCACGACCTCCTGCAGCTGCTCGCGGACGGTGTCACCCGTCTGCAGCAGGCGTGCGGTCGCGCCCTCCACACCCTGGTCGGTGACGGTCAGCCGTTCGCTGACGACCTGGTCGACCCGCTCGATCAGGGCGGCGACCTCGGCGACGACGTCGTTGGCGGTCTGCTCGACGTGGCTGACGGCGCGGTCCTGGCGGTCCATCCCGACCTGGGTGGCCTCGCGTGTGGCCGTCATCTGCGCCTGCAGGTCCTTCTGGGACTGCAGGATCGAGGCCTGGACCTGGGCGGAGGTCTGGGCCAGCAGCCGCTCCAGCTGCTCGGCGACGCCCTGCTGGACGACACCGAGGGACCGGTCCATCTGGGTGGTGCTGCCCTCCAGCGACGCCACGACCTGGGCCGAGATCTCGTTCAGGCGGCCCACGACCCCGTCGCCCGACCGCTGGACCTCGCCGGCGGCCGTGATGGCGGCCTGCATGGTCTCCTCCAGCTCGCTGCGCAGCCGGCTGCTGGCGCCCTCCACGTCGGTGGTGAACTGCACGGCCACGGCCTGGCCGGCCTCGGTCAGACGGGCGGTCAGGGACGCGCCGGCGGCGTCGAGGGAGTCCAGGGCCTGCGCGATGCGGCTGGACGCCTCGTCGACCTTCTCCGAGGCGCTGCGCACCTCGGCGGTCAGGCCCAGGGTGGCGTCGTTGCCGGTGTGCTCCAGCCGTTGGACCATCTGCTCGGACGCCTGGCGCATCTGCCGGCTGATGACGTCCATGCCGTCCTGCAGCGCGAGGGTCGTGCGCTCCAGCGACTGGGCCAGCCCGGCCTGCAGGTCCGCCGCGGCGGCCCGCATGGCCTCCACGTGCTGGGTCTGGCCGTCCCCGGCGCTCCCGAAGCGCGCCTCGAGCTCGGAGAGGTGCGCATCGAGCACGGCGGACAGCTCGGTGCTGACCGCGGCCATGCGGGCGTCGACGGCCGCCTTCGCCTGCTCGGTGGCCGCGCCCAGCTCGGTGGAGACGTTGACCGTGACGTCGCGGGTGGCCGCCAGCTCCTCCTGCAGCGCGCCGATGCCGCTGGCCACCGACTCCCGCAGCATCCCGATGCTGGCCTCGGCGCGGGTGCGCTCGGCGGCGGCCTCCTCCGTCAGCGTCTGGCGCAGCGTGTCGATGGCCTCCGACGCCCGGCCGCGCTCGGTGGCGGCCTCGGCCAGGAGGGTCTCGCGGAGGTCCTCGACGATCGAGGCGACCTCGGGCTGCAGCTGCCCGGCGACCGACCCCAGCGCCGCCGCAGCGGCCCTGAGCTCCTCGACCCCGCGCTGCTGGCCCGCGAGGGTCGCCTCGGTCACCTCGCGCAGCTGCACGGCCGACGCCTCGGTGGCCTCGCGGAAGTGCACGGCCGAGGCGTCGACGCGGGACGCCAGCTCCTCACGCAGCTCCTCGACGGCCCGCAGCAGCGTCTCGCGGGTCTCGGTGGTGATCTCGGCGGCCATGCCGCCGCTGCGCTCGCTGACCTCCTCGACGGCACCGCTCAGCTGGGTGATCAGGGCCTTGGCGGAGGGCAGGAAGCTGCGGCCGCTCTCGCGCAGCTGGCTGGCGACGTCGGTCATGCCCGCCGCGGCCTGGTTCATCCCGGCCGCAGCCTGGATCATGCCCTCGCCGGTGGCCCGGGCCTGCTCGCGCTCGGACTCGACGTCGGCGATGAGGGCCTCGCGGAAGTCCTCCACCATCTGGGCCAGCACCGGCGTGAACGTGTCCACGGCGCCGTCGACGACGCCCGGCATGGCGTTGGTCAGCTCGGCCAGCTGCTGCGCCGAGGTGGTCAGCGCCTCGATGCCGCGCGCCTGGGCGTCGGTGAACCGCTGTGCGGCCTCCTCGGCGGCCTGACGCACCTCGACGGCGGCGACGCTGGCCGTCTCCGTCAGCGAGGTGAGGGCCTGTGCGGTCTGGTCGCGGTCCTCCGCGGAGGCCTGCAGCAGGGCGGACTGCAGGTCCGCCAGCGAGCCGCGGATCGACGGCTCCAGCGATGCGGCAGCGGCCACGGAGGCGTCCCGCAGCTCCTGCATGGCGGACGCCACACCCGACTGCATCTGCTCGACGGCGGCCAGCACCGGCGGCTGGATGTCGCCGGGCAGCCGGGCCAGGTCCTGCGTGACCTCCGTCAGCCGGCCGATGCCCTCTGCCTGTGCCTCGGCCAGACGGGCGGTGGCCCGGCCGACGGCGCCCAGCACGCCCTCACGGGCTGCGGCGGCGGCCTCGGCGAGGGCGTCCAGCGCCTGCTCGACCTGGGCGCGGTCGTCCTGGGCGAGGTCCTGCAACGACGTCTGGAGCTGGCCCAGCGCGCTGGTGATGGCCGGCTCCAGCTCGCGGGCGGCCTGGTTGACGCTCTCGGCCGCCTCGGCGACCTCGCGGGTGTTGGTGGACTGCGACTGCAGCAGCTGCTCGACGGCGTCGACCAGGATCTGCTGGGTGCGCTCGGCGTTGTCGGCCGTGACCTCGCTGACCCGGTCCGCCGCACGGTTCAACGCCTCGGCGGCCTGGCTGTTGTGCTCGGTCAGGTCCGCGAAGCGCTCGACGGTCGTGCGGTCCAGACGCTGGACGGCCTGGTCGATGATCGACCGGACGTCACCGATCGAGGCGCCGCGCTGCCGGGTCGCCTCGGCGATGGCCTCCAGGCTCTCGGCGCGCTGCTGCTCCTGCAGACCCTCCAGGTGGCGGGCCAGGTCGTCGATGGCGACGCGCAGGGACGGCTCCAGCTCGGCGGCGACGGACTGGACACGTCCCAGCATCTGGGCCAGCTCGTCGCTGCGTGCCGTGGACTCCTCGGTCAGCTCGACCACGCGGGTGGCCGCGGCGACGGCCAGCTGCTCCATCTGGGTCGCCGCTGCCTGTGCCGAGCGCTCCAGCAGGTCGTCAAGGCGGGCCGCGATGATGACGCGGGCATCCGCGACCGCCCGGCCGGCGGTGTCCTCGGCGGTGGCCTGGACCAGCTGGACCAGCTCCTGCCCGGTCTGGTGGGCGGTCTGCCCGACGGCGTCGGTGCCCGCGCGGGTCAGCTGCTCGACGGCCGCCGTGGCGGCGTCGTCCGCCGCACGCTGCGCGACGTCGGCCAGCTGGGCGACCAGCTGGTCGGCACCGCGCTCGGTGGCCTGCCCGACCTGGTCGGTCAGCAGCTGCATGGCCTGCTCGGCTGCACGCACCGCCGCCTGCTCGACGGCGGCCAGCGCCGTCTCGCCACGACCCAGCGTGGCGTCCAGCCGCTGGGTCAGCTCGCCCAGCTGGCCGGTGCTGGCGTCGATCCGCTCGCGGTTGGCGGTGGTGGCGGCCTCCAGCTCGACCGCCGTCGCGCGGACCACGCGGTCCAGGTCAGCGCCGGTGCGCTCGGCGGTGCCCGTCAGCAGCGACTCGGTGCCCTCGACGGCCTCGAGCATGCGGGCCTGGGTCGCCTCGACCGTGCCGGACAGCCCCTCGCGGGTCGACTCGATCGCGTCGTCCAGCCGCGTCTGGGTGATCCGGGCCACGCCGTCCAGACGCTGCTCGGTGGACTCCACGGCCCCGCCGAGCCGTGACTCTGTGGCCTCGGCCGCGCCCTGCAGCCGCGCCTCGGTGGCCGTCGCCGCATCCTGCAGCCGCTCATCGGTCGAGGTCGCGGCACCGTCCAGGCGTCGTGCCGCTGTCTCGACGGCCTCGTCCAGCCGCTGTCCGACGACGTCGGTCGACGCCACGGACTCGGCCAGCCGGGACTGCAGCCCGTCGACGGATTCGAGCGCCCTGCCCAGGCGCTGCTCGGAGCCGTCGGCGGTCTCGCGCAGCCGTGCGACGGCCTCGTGCATGCCCCCCTCGGTGGTGTCGGCGAGGTCACCCAGACGCTCGGCCATGCGCCCGGCGGCGCCGTCCAGCGCACCCTCGGCCTGGGCGGTGACGTCCATCAGGCGGCTGATGACCTGCGCGGCGGCCTCTGCGGCAGCGGCAGCGGCCAGGTCCTCCATGCGCCCGGACGCCGCGGTCGACAGGTCCGCCAGCCGGTCGCGGGCGGCCGCCGACATCTCCTCCATTCGACCCGAGGCCGCGGCGGACAGGTCCTGCGTCGACGTCTCGGCCTGGGCGCGCAGGGTCTCGATGGCGCGGGCGGCCGCGTCGCGGGCGACCTCCTCGGCGATCGCACCGGCACGGGCCGCCAGGTCCGCACCTGCGGCCGCCAGGTCGGCACCGGCTGCGGACAGGTCCGCGCCGGCTGCGGCGGTGGCGTCGGCCTGGACACGACCGATGTCGCGCTGCAGCCCCTCCACGACCTCGGACCGGGTCTGGGCGGCGGCCTCGGCCAGCGCCCGCTCGACGGACTGCACCAGCCCGCTGCTGGTGCGGTCCCGCAGGTCGATCATGTCCCGCTGCGAGGCGTCGGTCAGCGCCGCGATCGCTGCGGCCGCGTCGGCCTGCAGGCGCTGCATGGTCTCGGCGGACACCTCCAGCTGCGCCGCCTGCCGCTGCTCCAGGTCGCCGATGACGGCGTCCAGCCGGCCGATGGCCTCGCGCCAGCCGGCGTCACGGGTCGAGTCCACGACCTCGGCGAGCCGGTCGAGGGCCTGCAGGACGTCACGGCGCGTCTCGTCGACGGCCTCGGCCACAGGGGCCGAGCCGCGCTCCAGCCGTGCCATCCCCTCGATCAGGTCCACACGGGTCGCCGACATGGCGCTGCGCAGCGCGTCCAGCGAGCCCGACTCGCCCAGGCGGTCCTCGACGTCGGAGACGTGGCGGTCCACGCGGGTGATGGCGTCGGCCAGCTCCTGGCGGGCCTGCTCCAGGTCCTCGGGGGTCAGCATGGCCCCGCCGAGCTGTCCCACCGTGCCGTTGAGCTGGCCCGACAGGTCCACGAGCCCGTCGGACAGCGCGACGAGGCTCTCGTCGACGCGTGAGACCAGACGGCGGATCTCGCGCTGCTCGTTCAGCTGGTCGTTGACGGCCGAGGCGAAGGCCTGGTCGACGCGTGATTCGATGTCGCTCATGGTCGAGAACCTTTCGGGGATGACCTCGGGGTGATCGTATGGCGGGCTGCCGCGGCAGCCGTCCAACCACGGCGGTCGATCAGCGGCGGGGGCTGGGCGGCGAGGGGCTGGGCGGCGGCTACCAGCCGCGGAGGATCCGCTTGCGGATCCAGGCGACGTAGTCGAACGGCTCGAACCAGCGGTCGACGATGTCGGCGTTGGCCACGGTACGTCGGGCCTCGGCGGCCTCGCGCTTGGCCAGGGTGGAGGGCAGCAGCCGGACGTCGCCCAGGGCCCGCAGGAACGCCGAGGGGACGGTGACGGCAAGGTCCGCGGTCCGCAGCAGCGTGGTCGCGCCCAGCAGGTGCAGGTCGGGACGCATGGCGCCCAGGTCGTCGTTCTTCAGCACCGTGAGGAACCAGTTGCGGTAGCTCAGCCGCTCGACGACGCGGCTGCGCCGGGGACCCTCGCCGCCCCGCTCGTGGGCACCCCGCGCCTCCGGGGCGTACCACGCCTCCCAGCCACGGGCCTTCAGACGCCAGTCGATGTCGACGTCCTCGAAGAAGGCGAACAGGTCGGTGTCGAACACCTCACCGTCCACGGCGACGTCGTGCAGCGCCTCGACGCGGTGCAGCGCCGCGGCGCCGCAGACGCCGAAGATCTCGGCGGGCTCGTCGAACCTGCCGTCGTCGGGCTGGCCGTCGCCGCGGTTGCGGAACACCCGGTTGGTGTGGGCGGTGTGGCCGGCGGAGTCGACCAGGGGGTGGCCGTCGATGCGCTGCACGACGCCGTCGGCGTCCATCCGGTGCAGCCGACCCTGCACGCTGGCGGCGGCGGGATGGGCGTCCAGCATGGCCACGGTCTCGGCGATGTGGCCCGGGTCCAGCCGGACGTCCGGGGTGACCAGGAAGAACCCGCCGTCGGTCGCCCTGGCGAGCGCCTGGTTGGCCGCGCCGGCGTAGCCGACGTTGCGTCGGTTGGCGACGACCTCGACGTCGGGGTAGTGGCGTGCCACGTCCGCCGAGCCGTCGTGGGAGTTGTTGTCCACGACCACGACGTGCAGGTCCGGGTGCGTCTGGGCCATCAGGCTGTCCAGCGCCCCCGGCAGGTGGGCGGCGGTGTTGTAGGACACCATGCAGACGGTGACCTTCACGACCGGCGCTCTGCGTCGTTGGGTGCCGGCTGACCCAGCGGCCAGGCCGGGGCGGGGTGCACGGCCGGCCCTCCCTCCTCGACGGGGGGCGGCTCGGACTCGGGCGGCCACACGCCGTCGGGGTTGTGCAGGCTGAACGTCAGGTCCAGCGGCACGATGCCCACGTCCCACGGCTGCCCGCGGACCACGACACGCGCGGCGGCCTCCTCGCGGGCGTGGACCATGTCGGTCTCGGCGTTGCCGATCTCGACGTCGAACAGGTAGGTCCCCGACAGCACGTTCAGGCGCAGGTCCACGGTGCAGGTGAAGGACTCGCCGGGCGGCGGGGGCGCGACGTACTGCACCCGGTAGGCGGTGCGGGAGTCGTACAGCGGCTGGGGCAGGTCAGGACGGCGCAGCACGACCCGGACGTACAGCCCGCCGTCGCCGACCAGCTGGGCCGATGGTGTGGCGGTCACGGTCAGGGTGGCGGGCGAGCCGGTGTCCACGCGGGGGGCGCCGGCGTGCTCGTCGTGGTCGGCGTCGGGCAGGTCCAGCGTGACCGCGTCGATGTCGACGGCGTGCGTCAGCGGGTCCTCCCCCTCCTCCTCGTCCGCCCGGTGTGCCGACGGCGTCGGCATGTCGGGCACGACCAGGTCGGTGCCGTGGCCGGTCGCCAGCCGTCGCTGGTACTCCTCCAGGGCCTGGTCGCTGGGACCGTCGAAGACGATGTGGCCTGCCTCCAGCAGGACGACGCGGTCGCACAGCCTGCTGATGGAGCCCAGGTCGTGGCTGACCAGCACCACGGTCTTGCCGGCGTCGGCGAAGGCCTGCATGCGCGCCAGCGACCGCTCCTGGAAGGTCTGGTCGCCGACGGCCAGGACCTCGTCGACCAGCAGGATGTCGGGGTCGACGTGCACGGCGATGGCGAAGCCCAGCCGCACGTACATGCCCGAGGAGTAGTTCTTCACCGGGTGGTCGATGAAGTCCCTGACGCCGGCGAAGTCCACGATCCGGTCGAAGCTGGCGGTCACCTCGGCGCGCGACAGGCCCAGGATCGAGCCGTTGAGGTACATGTTCTCGCGGCCGGTCAGCTCGGGGCTGAAGCCAGCGCCGAGCTCCAGCAGCGTCGCGATGCGCCCGTTGATCTCGACGCTGCCGCGGTCGGCCGGGAGGATCTTCGCCATGCACTTCAGCAGCGTGGACTTGCCGGAGCCGTTGTGGCCGATCAGGCCGACCCGCTCGCCCGGCATGATGTCCAGGCTGACGCCGTCGAGGGCGTGGAACTCGCGGTAGTGCGTGCGCTTGAAGCTGGTCAGGCGCTCCTTGATGCCGGGTGGGGCCTCGTCGTAGATCCGGAAGATCTCGTGGAGGTCGGTGACCCGGATCGCGGGACGTGTGGGGTCGGCCATGCTCAGACCTGCTTGGCGAACGTGCTGGCGGACCGGCGGAACACGACGTAGCCGACGACGAAGGCGACGGCCGCGCACACGGCGCAGACCAGCCAGGTGCGCAGGTCGGGGACCGTCGGCCCGGGGTGCGGCGGCCCGTTGGGGTCGATGGAGTCGGGGATGCCGTACATCAGCGTGTGGAACAGCTCGGCGAACCAGGTCATCGGGTTGAACCGCAGCACCCGGACCCAGCGCTCGCCGTTCTCGAACAGGCTGACCGTCACCAGCGAGTAGATGACCGGCGTCATGTAG
>JBFKGB010000029.1:0-14818 GCA_041633535.1 Euzebya sp.
GACGTGTTCGCCGACACCCTCTCCTCCGTCGCCGGGCAGGGCATCGCCGGCGCACCGCTGCTGCTGACCCAGACCGACGCGATCGACGAGCGGACCGCCACCGAGCTGCAGCGTCTGGGCGTCACCCAGGTCATCGTCCTGGGCTCGACGCTGGCGGTGTCGCAGTCGGTCGAGGACCAGCTGCGCGCCACCTACGGGGACGACAACGTCACCCGCGTCGGCGGCCCGAGCCGCATCGAGACCGCCGCGGACCTCGCTGCCGAGATCGCCCCGACGGCCGACCACGCCATCCTGATGCGGGCCTACTCCGCCGCGGGCGCGGACCAGTCGCAGGCCTACGCCGACGCGCTGTCCGCCGGCCCGCTGGCCTCCGACATGGAGCTGCCGTCGCTGCTGACGACGACGGACTACCTGCACCCTGCCACCCGCGCCTACCTGGAGGACGCGGCGGTCGCGACCGTCACCATCATCGGTGGCGAGTCCGCCGTCGGCCCCGAGGTCGAGCAGACGCTGCTGGACATGGGCATCACCGTCAACCGCGTGTCAGGCGCCAACCGGTGGGACACCTCCATCCTGGTCGCCCGTGAGATGGGCATCTTCGACGCTGCCGACGCCAACCGGCTGATCCTGACCGAGGGCGGCGCCGTCGCCCAGCCCCTGTGGTCCGCCGGCTTCGCCGCCGCGGCCCACGGTGCGGTGTTCGAGTCCCCCGTGATCCTGGCCGATGGTCCCCTGCTGCCGCCGGAGACCATCAGCTTCATCACCGACGGGCTGGTCTCCAACGCCCTTCGGCTGTCCAACGAGCCGGTCATCTGCAACAGCTTCGTGGACTTCCTGGCCTGCGAGACCGCGGCGCTGCTGACCGTCGGCACCCTCGACGAGGTCAACCGCCTGACCGGTGGCGCCATCGAGGGCGTCCTCGGGCCGGTGTTCGAGCCGCTGCGTGAGCTGCTGGAGGGCATCATCCCCGGCGCCGGCGAGATGGGCCCGGGCCTGGTCGGCCAGATCTTCGGCCTCATCGGTGTCCCCGGCAACGAGGAGACCCCCGGGAACGACCTGTGCACCGACGGCAACGACAACGACCAGGACGGCGAGATCGACGAGGCCGACGAGTGCGAGGGCGCCCAGGACAACCCGGAGGCCCGCTTCATGGACGTCATGGCCGGGCAGCCGGCTGATGTCCGCGCCTCCTTCACCCGTCTGGTCGGGGCGCAGGACAGCCGGGTCTCCCCGTCGGTGCAGGCCGTCCTGACCGACGTCCTGGCTGACCTCCAGACCGCCATCGGCGGCCCGGTGGACACCAGCGACCCGGCCCAGGCCGCTGCGCTCGTCACGATCCTGGACGCGATCACCGCGACCCTGGGCAACGTCGGCACCGTCCCGCTGGGCGAGCTGACCGCCCTGCTGGACAGCGTCGACGCCCTCGTCGGCGACCTGGTCGACACGACCGCGCTGGCGGCCATGGTGGCCGGCCTGGGCGTGGACGTCCCGCCGGCCGCGGAGGAGCTGATCATGACCGTCACCGGCCTGATCGGCGCCGACACCATGTTCACCACCACCGACGACCTGGCCGTCACCTACGGCACGGAGTCCCAGCCGCTGGCTGCCGCGATCGACCGCATCAACCGCTGATCACGTCACCACTGAGGACGGCCCCCGCCAGCGTGGCGGGGGCCGTCGTCGTCCACCGGTGTCCGTCCAGCAGGTAGGGTGCCGCGTCGCCACCGCACACCGCTGCCCACAGGAGCCACCATGCCCATCACGATGACCTTCGACGAGCTCGCCGAGGCCGCCGACGTCGACCTGGGGGTGACCGACTGGATCACCGTCGACCAGGACATGATCGAGCTGTTCGCCGACGCGACGCACGACCACCAGTGGATCCACGTCGACCACGAGAAGGCGGCCGCGGGCCCCTTCGGCGGCACCATCGCCCACGGCTTCCTGACCGTGTCGCTGCTGCCCGAGCTGCTCGGGAGGCTGATCGAGGTCACCGGCACGCGGATGGGCGTCAACTACGGCATGGACCGGCTGCGCCTCACCTCCCCGGTCCCGTCGGGTGCACGGATCCGCGGGCGCGGACGCATCATCGAGACCGAGCGCAAGGGCGAGGGCGTCCTGGTGCGGACCGAGATGACCGTCGAGATCGAGGGGCAGGACAAGCCCGCGCTGGTCGGCGTCTTCCTGACCCTGCGGTACTGACCGTCGACGCCGTCAGCCGGCGTCCAGGAACGCCCGGACGTGGGTGGCCATCTCGGATGCCCGGGTGAACAGGAACATGTGTCCGCCCCCCTCCACGACGTGCAGCCGTGCATCGGGGATGGTCCGGGCGATCAGCCGGCCGTTGGCCAGCGGGATGATCGGGTCGTCGTCGCCCGCCATCACCAGCGCCGGCACGGCCAGCCGTGACAGGCCGTAGAGGCTGGACCAGCGCCGCAGCGCCGACAGCTGGGTCAGGTAGCCCTTCGGGGTCGGCGGGTGGGTCGCCCGGACGTGGGCGTGGCGCAGCAGCAGCTCGGGGTGCTCACGGATCGCCCCGCCGTACAGCGTCGGGGCGACGCGGCGCAGGTAGTCGGAGTCGTAGTAGCGCCGTGGGGTCATCAGGACCGCCATGGCCCGGGGACTCCCGGGCACTGAGATCACCCCGGGCGTGGTCGCCACCAGCACCAGCCGGCGGACCCGGTCGGGGTGGCGGATCGCCAGCTCCTGCGCCAGCGCACCACCCCAGGAGATCCCCAGCACGTCCACCTGCTCGTGCCCGAGCCGACCGATCAGGTCGGCCACGACCCGGGCGTACCAGCGCACCCGCCACGGCCACGCGGGTGCCGGGCTGCCACCGACACCGGGGGCGTCGAAGGCGATCGTCTCGCGGTCGGTCAGGTGGACCCGAAAGTCGTCGAACAGGTCACCCGTCGCGCCGATGCCGTTGACGAGCAGCAGCGGACGACCGCTCCCCTCCCCGACCAGCGACACCCGCAGGGGCTGTGCCCCGACGGTCACCACACCCGACCGCTTCACCATCGTCCCCTCCCCCGCCGGCTCGCCGGCGGGGGTCAGCAGGTGGGTGGTGGGCTTCACGAGCGGACGTAGATCCCTGGCGCGGCGATGATCGGCGGATGCGCATCGTCACCGAGTGCGGTCGGTGCCGCAACCTCGGCACCCGAGCGGGCGTCGATCCACTCCACCCAGCGGTCCCACCACGTGCCCTCGACCCTGGTCGCGCCGGCCTTCCACGCATGGGGGTCCAGGCCCTGACCGTCGGGGTTGACCATGTAGGCCGAGCGCTTCCCGCCCGGCGGGTTGACCATCGCCACGATGTGGCCGGCGCTGGAGAGGACGAACTCGGAGTCCCCGCCCAGCAGGCGTGTGGTCTCGTAGCAGCCCTGCCACGGCGTGATGTGGTCGTTCACAGCCCCGACGACGAAGGTGTCCATCCCGACCTTGCCCAGGTTGACGGGCGTGCCGAGCGCCTCGACCCCACCGTCGAGGGTCATCGCGTTGTCGATGGCCATGTGCATGAAGTCGGCGTGCAGCGCGGCCGGCATGTTGGTCGAGTCCACGTTCCAGGCCAGCACGTCGAAGGCCGGTGGGTTCTCGCCCATCAGGTAGTTGTTGACCCAGTAGTTCCAGACCAGGTCGTTGGGCCGCAGCCAGGCGAAGACCCGCGCCAGGTCCTGACCCTTCAGGACCCCCTCCTTCTGCGAGCGCTGGATCGCGGCGGCGACCATGGGACGGGAGATGAAGGTGCCCATCGTCGAGGTGACCGACCAGTCCAGGATCGTCACGAGGAAGCTGGCGGCGTTGATCCGGTCGTCGCTGACGGCGGCGAGGTGCCCCAGCAGAGCCGCCACGGTGATCCCGCCCGCGCAGACACCCATGATGTTGGCGTCGGGGCTGCCGGTGACCGAGCGGGCCACGTCGACCGCCTCCAGGATCGCCGTCAGGTAGGTGTCCAGGTCCCAGCCCGCCATCTCGCGGTCAGGGTTGCGCCAGGAGATCATGAAGACCTGCTGGCCGCCGTCCAAGGCGTGCTCGACGAGGCTGCGGCCCGGCGCGAGGTCCAGGACGTAGTACTTGTTGATCTGCGGGGGGACGACGACCAGCGGACGCGCCCTGACCGTGTCCCGCCGCGGCGTGTACTGGATGACCTCGCAGATGTCGTTGCGGAAGACCACCTGGCCGGCGGTGGCGGCGACGGTGTCACCCAGGGCGAAGGGACGGGTGTCCACCATGGAGGGGAGACCGCCGTTGTGGCGCAGGTCGTAGCGCATGTGACGCAGGCCGTGACGGATGCTGCGTCCCCGCGTCCGCCAGGCCTTGCGCAGCGCTGCCGGGTTGCCCAGCAGCCCGTTGGTGGGGGCCACCGTCTCGGTGACCAGGCCCAGCAGGAAGCGCGCCCGCTCCTTGGACTTCTCGTCCAGGTCCAGGTCGTCCAGCAGCGCGTAGACCTCACGGTTCCAGGCCAGGTAGGCCTGCTTGGCCCGCGTGTAGAGCGGGTTGTCATCGAACCAGTCGTCGGCGAACCGGCGGTCGCGGGGGTCCGCCTCGACATCCGAGGCGCCGACGACGACCTTCGCCTCCTCCCACCACAGCCTGGCGGTGTGGGACAGGAGCTGGCGCGGCTGCGTGATCGTGACCTTCGCCAGCCGTGCGGCGGCCGCAGCGGCCTGCCGTCCGCTGAGGCCCAGCGGCAGGGTGTCGAACACCGCCTCGACGGTGGACTCGACGACCCCGTCGGTGCGGGATGCGGTGCTGCCGGTCGTGCTGCTGCTCATGTGATGGTCCCTCCGTGCGTTGAACACCATCATCCAATTTTGTATGCTGTCGTCAATATGTCCATGTGGTCAGGCACGCCGACCGCCGGGTACCCGGCCAAGCGCGCACGTACCCGCCGTGCGCTGGTGCGCGGGGCGATGACGGTGATGGCCGAGGGCGTGGCGCTGACGGCGGCCGGGGTGGCACAGGCCGCCGAGGTCTCCACCGGCACCCTGTACAACCACTTCGACGGCATCGCTGAGCTGCGTGCCGCGGTCGCCGACCAGCTGGCGGAGGTGTTCGAGCTGGGGGCGGGCGCGGTGGCGACGCGGTCGCCGGACCCCGCGGTGCGGGTCGCCCAGGGCATCCGTCGGATCCTTGCGCTTCCGCACGCCGACCGGACCTACGCCGAGGCCTTCCTGGTGTCGATGTCGGACGGGCGGGCGTTCCGCGCTCGGGTGCGGGCGCGGGTGGCCCGGGAGGTCACGGCCGGGCTGGCCGCCGGGGTGTTCCAGGCGCCGTCAGAGGCCGTGGCCACCGATGCGTTGGTCGGCGCGGTCCTGCAGGCGCTGCGGACGCGGTTGCTGGGTGAGGGGGATGCCCAGGACGACGCCGTCGTCGAGGTCTGCCTGCGGCTGCTGGGCATGGACGGGGACGCCGTCACCGGGGTCATCGCTGCTCTGGCGCCGCCGCGGCCCTGACCCCGAGCCGTCGGGCCGAGGCGGACCCCGGTGGTCGCGTCCCCTACGCCTCGGAGGTCCGGTGGTGGGCCCACAGGTCGTGGGCGTCGTCGTCGCCGTGCTCCAGCGTCGGCTCGACGTGGATCGTGATGTCGTCCAGGCCCTTGACGGCGTGCAGCAGGTCGTGGCGTGCCCGCTCGGCGATGTCGTGGGCGGATGCGACGTCGAGGGTCGGGTCCACCGCGACGTCGGCCTCAGCCAGGATGCGGTGGCCGATCCAGCGCATCCGGACCCCGTTGACCGCATCGATCCCCTCCACCTGCGACAGCGCCGCCTCGGCGGCGTCGACCAGGTCAGGGTCCACGGCGTCCAGCAGTCGCCGCAGGACGTCCTTGGCGGACCCGACCAGGATCACCAGGATCGCAGCGGTGATCGCCAGGCCGACGACCGCGTCGGTGAGGGGGAAGCCGAGGGTCACGCCGATGGCGGACACCAGCACCCCCAGGCTGGTGATGCCGTCGGTGCGGGCGTGCTGCCCGTCGGCGATCAGCGCGGCCGAGCCGATCCGCTTGCCGACCCGGGTGCGGTAGATCGCGACGGCCTCGTTGCCGATGAAGCCGATGATGCCGGCCACGCCGACGACCCAGACGTTGGTGTACTCACGTGGGTCCCGGAAGGCCTGCAGGCTCTCCCACCCGGCGATCACCGCAGAGACGGCGATGAACAGCACGATGATGATGCCGGCCAGGTCCTCCAGCCGACCCAGCCCGTAGGTGTAGCGCTTGCTGGCCGGCCGGGTGCGCAGCGCGAAGGCGATCCACAGCGGGATGGAGGTGAAGGCGTCGGAGATGTTGTGGATGGTGTCGGCCAGCAGCGCGATGGATCCGCTGTAGAGGTACACCACCATCTGGGCGATCGCGGTGACGGCCAGCAGCACCAGGCTGATCCGCGTCACACGGATGCCCTCAGCAGAGGTCACCAGGGCGTTGTCGACGGAGTCGGCGTGGTCGTGGGAGTGCGGACGGAACACGTGCGTGATGGCCCCGACCGCCCGACCGACCACCGAGCCGCCCCCATGGTCGTGGTCGTGCTCGTGGTGCTCGTCGTGGTCAGCCATACCCCAATCATGACCGGCTGCGCGGTACCGACACCCCCATCCGGGGATTCCTGCAATCCGTCCGCCGGTACGCGACGAACTGCCCCTGACGATCTGAGCCGCTCGGCACCCCCTCAGCCGATGCGCTCACACACGGGCGGCCCCTCTGGGGCCGCCCGTTCGTCTGTCCCGGCACATGCCGGGTCGTGCGCTCCGTTGATGCACCGTCGCACTCGGTTCACTTCTCGTGGCAATCCGGGTCCGTCCTCCGTCCGAACCCCATCCGCACGGGGGCACTAGTCCCCATCCACCCCAACGGAGGGCATCTCAATGACCATCACCCTGTCGACCCGCACTATCGCGATCGCGATCGCCGTCATCGCGGCCATCGCCGTCACGTTCCCCCTCGCCTCGGCGTTCGCCGCCCATGGCGGCGCGCTGACCTCCGGTGAGTTCAGCGGACGCGCCGAGGTCGCGACCGGCGCGAAGGACAGCCGCATCGTCGGCGACCCCAACGGCATGGGCGAGGCGTACGTGTTCTCCACCGGCGGCGGCGTCGTCTGCTACGTGCTCGAGGTCGAGAACATCGAGACCGCGACGGCCGCGCACATCCACGAGGGCGTCGCCGGCCAGAACGGCCCCGTCGTCCTGTCCCTCACCGCACCGGCCACCGGCGAGTCCGCCGGCTGCATCGACACCGGTGACGCCGACCTGGCCGCCGACATCACCCTGCGCGAGTCCGCGGAGTACTACGTCAACGTGCACAACGCCGAGTACCCGGGCGGCGCGGTCCGCGCCCAGCTGGGCAACTAGCGAGCGACGCACTGAGACGGGCGGCCCCGGTGGGGCCGCCCGTTGGTCTGTCCCGGCCGGTCAGACGCCGGCGCCGCTCCGCGACTCGAGCTCGTCCACGGTCATGATGACCGTGCGGGCCTTCGGTCCCTCGGAGGGGCCGACGATGCCCATCTCCTCCAGCTCGTCCATCAGGCGACCGGCCCGTGCGAAGCCGACCTTCAGCTTGCGCTGCAGCATCGACGTCGACCCCAGGCCGGACCGGACGACCAGCTCCATCGCGGCGCGGGTCAGGTCCTCGTCGGAGGCGTCGTCGCCCTTGACGTCGGCCATGACGGCCGCCTGCCCCTGCTTCACGACGTTCTCGGCGTAGGTGACCTCGGCCTGGGCCTTGCAGTGCTCGACGATCTGCTCGATCTCGTTCTCGTCGACGTAGCAGCCCTGCAGGCGGTGGGGCTTGGAGGCGTTGGCCGGCATGTAGAGCATGTCGCCCATGCCGATCAGCTTCTCGGCGCCGTGCTGGTCCAGGATCGTCTTGGAGTCGTGGCCGGTGGCCATCGACAGGGCGATGCGCGACGGCACGTTGGCCTTGATCAGGCCGGTGACGACGTTCACCGAGGGACGCTGGGTGGCGATGATCAGGTGGATGCCGATCGCTCGGGCCATCTGGGCGATCCGCACGATCGAGCCCTCGATGTCGCGGGGTGCGACCATCATCAGGTCGGCCAGCTCGTCGATGACGCACAGGAGGTAGGGCATCGGCTCCTCACCGCGCGGCTCCTCCCCCGCCGCCTCGGCCACGAGCTCCTCTGGGTCCTGCTCCAGGACCGGGATGTCACGCAGCTCGTCGGCGAGGACCGCCTCGTTGAACCGGTCGATGTTGCGGAAGCCGTAGCGGGCGAGGAGGTCGTAGCGACGCTCCATCTCGGCGACCACCCAGTCCAGGGCGTCCTTGGCCCGCTTGGGGTCGGTCACGACACGGGTCAGCAGGTGGGGGATGTCCTCGTAGGTCGTCATCTCCACGCGCTTGGGGTCGATCAGGATCATGCGGACCTGATCGGGCGTGTTGCGCATGATGATCGACGTGACGATCGAGTTCATCACCACCGACTTGCCGGACCCGGTGGCACCGGCGATCAGCAGGTGCGGCATCTTCGCCAGGTTGATCGTGACCGGACGGCCGGAGATGTCCAGCCCGACACCCGCGGTCAGCGGGTGGGTCTGGGCGGCGGCCTCCGGCGAGCGCAGGATGTCGCCGAGGGTGATGTGGTCCCGGTCGGTGTTGGGGACCTCGATGCCGATGGCGACCTTGCCGGGGATCGGCGCGACGATGCGGATCTCCGGAGTGGCCAGGGCGTAGGAGATGTCCTTCTCGAGCTTCGTGATCGCCGCGACCTTGACGCCGACACCCAGCTCGATCTCGAAGCGGGTGACCGTCGGCCCCCGTCGCACGGCGACCACACGGGCGTCGACGCCGAACTGGGCGAGCATCTGCTCCAGCGCCTCGGTCATCTGCTCCATGGCGCGGGTGTTGCCGCTGGCGGCCTTGCCGGTGCGCAGCAGCTCCAGCGGCGGCAGCACGTAGTCCTCGTGGTCGGGGTTGCGGACCAGCTGCCGGGCCTTGCCGTCGGTGCCGTAGCCGGAGAACTGCGGCCGGGCCAGCACGACCTCGTCGTCGGGGTCGTCGCCGTTCAGGTCGGCGCGCTCCGCCTCGTCCTCGGCGCTGCGACCGGCCGCCGGCCGGGCGGCGGCGTGGTCCAGCACGACCGTGGTCGCCCGTGCCGGGTCCACCGTGGTCGGCTCGCCGACAGGACGCTCCGGCGGCTCCTCGTCCAGATCGATGTCGAAGGGCGTGAAGTCCCGGGCGGCCTTCTCCTCGGCGGACGCCTCGGTGGCTGCGGACCGGCCGCGACGGCGTCGCGCACGGGGCGCCTCGTCCTCGTCGTCGTCCTCGGCGGCGTACTCCTCGACGTAGTCGGCCTCGACCGGCCCCGTGTCGGCATCACGACGTGACCGGCGCGGCTCGTCGCTGACGAAGGCGGTCACGACGGCGTGGGCAGCGACACGCAGCGGGGTGTTGGTCAGCACCAGCAGTCCCACGACCAGCAGGCCCAGCAGCACGACGACGGCGCCGGGGACAGCCGCGACCGTCTGCAGGGGCACGGCGACCGCGACCCCGACCCAGCCGCTGGCGTCGTGCAGCGCCTGCCGACCGGCGTCGGCGGCGGGCGCCCCCTCGGCGATGTGCCACAGCCCCATGACGCACAGCAGCACCAGCATGGTGCCGCCGATGATGCGGGGGTTGCGGGGGCGGGGCTTGCGCAGCAGCAGCACCGCACCTGCGGCGATCAGCACCGGGATCACCAGACCGAAGACCCCGAACAGGCCCCGGAAGACGTTGACCAGCACCAGACCGACCAGCCCGGCGCCGGCCTGGCCGACGTACAGGCCCAGCCCCGACAGCACCGCCAGCACGATCAGCCCGATGCCCCACATCTCGCGGATGCGGTCGGCGTCGAGCCCGGGTGCCGTGGTCTCGGCCGCCCGGGATGCAGGCGCGCGCTTGCCGCCCTTGGCAGCCGGTGCCTTCGCCGACGACCGGGGGGCCGACCGCCCCTTCTTCGCGGCCGGCTTGCGGGGTGCGGACTTGCGGGTGCTGGTGGCCACGGTGGTGCCTACACCTCCATGAGGACCGGCACGACGACGGGCTTGCGGCCCAGCTGCTCGCGCCAGAACCGGCTGAGGGACTCATAGACCTTGCGGCGCACGACGTCCTCGTTGCTGGCGCCGAGCGCCTTCAGGTCCTCGCCCAGCGCCTTGGCGCACTGGTCCAGCAGGTGGGAGTGCTCCTGCTCGTAGATCAGGCCCTGCTGCAGGATCTGCGGCTCGCCGTCCAGACGGACCTTGGAGTCCAGCCGGACCACGGCGATGCAGACGCCCTCGGACGACAGGCGCCCGCGGTCGCGCAGCACGGCGGTGCCGACGTCACCGACGCCCAGACCGTCGACGAACACCCGACCGCTGCGGAAGGTGTCGCCCTGGCTCAGGCGGCCGTCCTTCAGCACGACGCGGTCGCCGTCGCTGCAGACGATGACCTGGTCGGGCGCGGTGCCCGTGGCCACGGCCAGCTGTGCGTGGGCGACCAGGTGGCGGTACTCGCCGTGGACGGGGACCACCGAGCGGGGACGGATGATGTTGTGGACGAACTTGAGCTCCTCCGCCGCGGCGTGCCCGCTGACGTGGACCCCGGCCTCGCGACGGTGCACGACGGTGGCACCCTGACGGACCAGACCGTTGATGGCCTTGGAGATCGCGTGCTCGTTGCCCGGGATCTGGGAGGAGGCCATGACGACCGTGTCGCCCTCGACCAGCTTCACATGACGGTGCTGGCCGGCCGCCATCAGCGACAGCGCGGCGTACGGCTCGCCCTGCGAGCCGGTGCAGATGATCAGCACCTCCTCGGGCTTGTAGTCCGAGGTCTGGTACATCTCGATGATGTCGGCGTCGTCGTAGCGCAGGTAGCCGAGGTCACGCGCGATCGGCATGTTGCGGACCATCGACCGGCCGACGAAGCACACCTTGCGGTTCAGCGCCGAGGCGGCGTCGAGGGCCTGCTGGACACGGTGGACGTGGCTGGCGAACGTCGTCAGGACGATCCGGCCGGTGGCCTTCTCGAACTGGTGGCGCAGGGAGTCACCGACGGTCATCTCGCTGAGGACGTGCCCGGGCACGTCGGCGTTGGTGGAGTCGCACAGCAGCAGGTCGACGCCGTGGTCGCCCAGCTGCGCCAGGTGCGGCAGGTCGGTGACCTGGCCGTCGATGGGGGTCTGGTCCAGCCGGAAGTCACCGGTGTGCAGGATCGTGCCGTGCGGGGTGTGCACGGCGACGGCCACGGCGTCGGGGATGGAGTGGGTGACCCGGATGAACTCGAGCTCGAAGGGCTTGGCCAGCAGCTTCTCGCCCGGCTCGATCTCGATCATGTTCACCCGCGCGTCCGGGTGCTCCTCGAGCTTGGCCTTCAGCAGCCCGAGGGTCAGCCTGGTGGCGTAGACCATCATGCCGGGACGGTCCCGCAGGAAGAACGGCAGGGCGCCGATGTGGTCCTCGTGGCCGTGCGTCAGCACGATGGCGACGATCTCGGGGTCGCGCTCGAGCAGGTCCGACCAGTCCGGCAGGATCAGGTCGATGCCGTGGTGCTCGGCGTCGGGGAAGGTCACCCCGACGTCGACCAGGACGGCCTTGCCGTCGACCTCGATGGCGCACATGTTGGCGCCGATCTCGCCGAGACCTCCGTAGAAGGAGACGACGGCAGCATCATTGGGGATTGTCATTGGTCCTCGCGATCCACGGGGAGGCCGACATCGGCCATCGCCCCGCGGAGTTGGGTCATGGTGGCATCTGCGATGGGCACCATCGGGAGCCGCAGTGCACCGCTGGGGAGTCCCAGCAGCGTCATGGCGGCCTTCAGCGGAGCCGGGCTCGGCTCCAGGAACAGCGTCTCGAAGATCGGCAGCAGGCGCAGGTGGATGGCGCGCGCCGCGCCTGGATCGGTCGGGAAGGTCTCGATCATACGGGCCAGCTCGTCGCCGACAAGGTGGGCGGCCACGCTGACCAGGCCCACCCCGCCCACGGCCAGCAGCGGCAGGCAGTTCTTGTCGTCACCGGAGTAGATGCCGAAGCCCTCGGGGGCCCGCGCCGCCAGCCAGGACGCCTTCGCCATGTCGCCGACGGCGTCCTTGACCGCGACGATCGACTCGACCTCGGTCGCCAGGGTCAGCAGCGTCTCGGGGGCGATCTCGCAGGCCGTGCGTGCCGGGATGTTGTAGAGCATGACCGGCAGGTCGGTGGCGGCCGCCGCCGCACGGAAGTGCGCGTCGAGCCCACGCTGGGTCGGCCGGTTGTAGTACGGGCTGACCAGCATCACCGCGTCGACGCCGGTCGCGGCGGCCTGGGTGGTCATCGCCACGGTGGCAGCCGTGTCGTTCTTGCCGGTCCCGGCGATCACGGACGCACGGTCCCCCACCGCCTCGACGACGGCGCGCAGCAGGTCCATCGTCTCGGCCGTCGACAGCGTCGGCGACTCACCGGTCGTGCCGGCGACGACGATGCCCTGCGTCCCGTGGTCGACCAGGTGGGTCGCCAGCGTCTGGGCTGCGGGCAGGTCAAGACCGCCGCCGTCGGCGAACGGCGTCGCCATGGCGGTCATCAGTGCGGGGAAGGGTGTGGTCACGGTGACTCCTGTGACGTGAGTGTACCGATGGGACTGCTGTGGCCCGGCACGTCGTGCTCAGGCATCGGCCAGCACCTCGTCGGTGCCGGGGGCGTCGCGTGGCGCCAGCCGGAAGCCGACCAGGAAGATCGAGCCGCCACTGGCGCGCGGGGTGTAGGTGATCTCGGCGCCCATCGCGTCGACGAGCTCCTTGACCAGCGGCATCCCGACACGGGGGCCGCGGCGCTCCTCGGGCGGGTCGAACAGGTGCGGCGCCTCGCTGGTGGGCACCCCCGGCCCGTCGTCGGTCACGACCAGGACCCCCTGTCCGCCGGTGGTGCGCCCCTCGACCCACACGGTGGTGCCGGGTGGGGTGTGCTGGGCGACGTTCTGCAGCAGGTTGTAGGCGACGCGACGGGCGCCACGACGGTTGCCGGCGACGCGGATCGGTGGCACGTCGACGTGGACGTCGTGGTCGGCCAGCGCAGGACCCAGGTCACGGATGCAGTCGGTGACGACACGGCTGAGCAGCACGGCCTCGGGCCGGGTCTCGCCGACCTCGTCCAGCGTGCCGACGTCGGCCAGCTGGCTGATCTCGCCCTCCAGCTGGGCGCTGCGCATGCGCAGCTGCGAGGCGAGGGCCTGCCGGGTCGTCAGGTCCAGCTCCTCGCCGGAGTCCAGGCGGTCGGCCACCTGCTCGACGGCGACCAGCGGGTCACGGATGTCATGGGTCGCCTGCCGCACGAAGGACCGACGGCGACGGGTGCGACGGCGCACCTCGTCGGCGGCGACACCCGCAGCGGCGATGTTGTCCTGCAGCCGGCTGGCGTACGTCCCCGTCAGGTAGCCGACGCTGACCAGCACCGCGGTCATGATCAGCAGCACGACGACACGGTCGCCCATGTCGGGGCGGAACAGGAACTGTGGTTCCAGCCCCAGGTGCTCGCTGAGCAGCTGCAGCCAGGCCAGCGCCACCGACAGGACGGTGAAGCCGGTCGCGGCGGTCGGGCCCAGGATGATGCCGGCGCTGACGATCGGGATGACGTACAGCGCGGCGGTGCCCGAGCCGGTGCCACCCACGAAGGCGGCGGCGCCGCCCAGCACGATCGTGTCCGCGATCAGCGACAGCGCCACGGAGGTGCGGGGGAAGTCCAGGGACTGCTTGAAGTACAGGGTCGTGACGACCGCCAGGACCGGGATGCCCAGGATCAGCGGCCAGGTGTTCCAGCCGTAGATGGCCGCGAGGATGACGACCGCGATGATGTAGGTGCCACCGCCCACGGCGCGCACGATCCCGAACCGACGCAGGAGCGTCTGGTCAGGGGTGTACACGCGGTATGACGCGCCGTCGATGCTGCTCACCAGGGCAGCGTACGCGCCGACCCCGACACTCCCCCCGCAGCCGGGCCTCCCGGCTGACCGAGGGCGGAGGATACGTACCCGACGTTTCCATCCGCCCGGATACCGGTTAGGGGTATCGCAGCACCCCGACCGAAGGACACCCTGACATGCGCAACGACCTCCGCACCCGATCCGAGGACCTCCGTCTCGAGCACGACGACAGCCACGACGACGGCGACGGCATGGTCTCGATGTCCTACGGGCGCTTCGCCGCCATGATCGCCACCTCGACGGTGGTGATGTTCGGGCTGATGTACCTCAACACCTACGAGCTGTCCCACGTCTGGTGGAGCGAGACCAGGGCGTGGATGGCGCTGGTGATGGGCGCGACCATGGCGGTCATCATGCTCGGGTTCATGCGGTCGATGTACCGCAGCACCACGGTCAACGTGGCCATCGTCATCGCGTCCGTCGCGGTCTTCGCAGGGTCCCTCGGGCTGGTCCGCACCCAGGCGACGATCGAGGACAGCGGCTGGATGAAGGCGATGATCCCCCATCACTCGATCGCCATCCTGACCAGCGAGCGCGCGGGCATCGAGGACGTGCGGGTCCGTGAGCTGGCCGACAGCATCATCCGGGCGCAGCGTCGCGAGATCGAGGAGATGGAGTGGCTGATCGACGACATCGCCGCCAACGGCGTCGCCGACAGCCCCGCTGAGGCCGAGCAGCGTCCCGTGCCTGAGTTCGACGGTGAGCTGAACCCTGACAGCTGAACAGCGACGTAATACCCTCCCCCCGTATGCGACGTCTCGTACCCCTCCTCACCCTGCTCCTGCTGACCGCCGGATGTGCGGGGTCCGACGCGGGCGACCCCGGGGCCGCTGGGCCGAACCCGGTGCTGGCCGGCACCGGTGAGGTCGCGGCCGGCGAGCAGCTGTACGCGGC